>JAJXWE010000086.1 GCA_021781775.1 Pseudomonadota bacterium
GGCGAGCTGTTGAGTCGGGTCCCCGCGCCCTGAGGCCATCATGGTCATCCCCACGCTCGAGGAGCTGCTGGCGCTGCGCGGTGCCGCGCACGGCCTGTCACTGCAGCGCCGGCGGCGGGCGCGGGCCGCGCTGATCGGCGCCCATGCGAGCGCGCAGCGCGGTCGCGGCCTGGAGTTCCAGGAGGTGCGCCCCTACACCCCGGGGGACGATCCGCGCAACATCGACTGGCGCGTGACGGCGCGGCGCGGCCGGCCGCACACCAAGCTATATCAGGAGGAGCGCGAGCGACCGGTCTGGCTGCTGGTCGATCTTCAGCCGGGCTCCTTCTTCGGCAGCCGCCGGCAGCTGAAGTCCGCTCTCATCGTTCGCGCGACGGCCCTGCTCGCCTGGATCGCGGCCCTCGACGGCGATCGGGTCGGCGCGCTCGTCACAGGCGGCCGCGGGCCGACACGCATCGTGCCGGCCCGCGCGCGGCTGCAGGGCGTGCTGCCGGTACTCGAAGCGCTGCTCGCGGTGCAGCCGACCGCTCCCGGCGAGCCGGCACCACAGTCGCTGCACGAGACGCTGAGGGCCGCGGCGGCCTTGATCCGTCCGGGCAGCCAGATCCTGGTGCTCAGCGACTTCTGTGCTCCCGCCACCGCGAACGACGGTCCGTGGCTGCCCGTGGCGCGGCACAACGATATCCGGCTGTTCTGGGCCACCGATCCGCTCGAGGCGCAGGGCCTGCCCGATGGGCGCTTCCGGGCCGGTCTGCCCGGCCGGCTCGTCGCGCTCGACGGACAGCGGGTGCGCGCCGGCTGGCGCGCGGCGTGGCAGGAGCGGGAGCAGCACCTGACACGACTATCCCAGCGCCTGGCAGCACCGGTGGTGCGCCTCGACACCGCCGCGCCGGTCGAGTCGTCGCTGCGCGCGGCACTGCTCGGGGGATCCTCGGCGACATGAACGGTGAGTGGCTGACACGGCTCGCGCCGCCGCATGCGCCGCCGCCGCCCTCGCTCTGGCCGCCGGCGCCGGGCTGGTGGCTGCTCGCAGCTTCGGCGCTCGCCCTGACGGCGATCACGCTCTGGTGGTGGCGGGATCCGCCGCGGCGTCGAAGGCGCGCGGCGCTGCGCGAGTTGGGACGAATCCGCGCCGCCACCGATCCGCGTGAAAGTGCCCGCGCTATCGAGAGTCTGCTGCGCCGTTATGCGGTGACCGTGTTCGGCCGCGAGCGGGTCGCAAGACTCGCCGGGGCCGCCTGGCTCGAGTTCCTCGGCGGCGAGGGCGGGACAACGCTCGGCGGTGAGCCGGGTCGGGATCTGCTCGCTGCCGCCTTTGGCGGCACGGTCCGCGACCGGCGCGCCGAGTGGCTCGCCGGCGCCGAACGCTTCGTTCGCCGGGCGCGCGGCACGGCGCGGAGGCGGCGCTGATGTTCCATTTCGCATGGCCGTGGATGATCCTGCTCGCACCCCTGCCCTGGATCCTGCGACGCGTGCTGCCCGCAAGCGGGGCGCGCGGCACGGCGCTGTTCGTGCCGCTGGCGGCGGAGCTGGGCGCCGCGGGATCCGGCGCTCCGCAGACCCCGCGGGCCGACGCCGTACTGCTTACCGGCATCTGGCTGCTGCTCATCCTGGCGGCGATGCGACCCCAGTGGCTGGGCGCGCCGCTCCCGGTGCACACCGTGGGCCGGCAGATCATCCTGGCGGTCGACTGCTCCGGCTCCATGGCCACCGAGGACATGGGCGCAGGCGAAAGCCGGCTGCAGGTGGTGCAGCGGGTCGCCGGCCGGTTCATCAGCGGCCGGCACGGCGACCAGGTCGGATTGATCCTGTTCGGCACCCGGCCCTACCTGCAGGCGCCGCTCACGGGCGATCTGGGCACCGTGCACCGCTTCCTCGATCAGGCGATGGTGGGTGTCGCCGGCCCGCAGACCGCCATCGGGGATGCCATCGGGCTGGCGATCAAGACACTGCGGCAGGACAACCGCGCGGCGCGCGCACGCCGCCAGCCCCTGATGATCCTGCTCACCGATGGGGGCAACAACGCTGGGGTGATGCCACCACTCGAGGCAGCGCATCTCGCCGCGCAGACGGGACTGCGCATCGACACCATCGGAGTGGGGGCAGCGGTGCGCCAGACATTCTTCGGCACCAGCGGCAACACCGACCTCGATACGCGTCTGCTCAAGCAGATCGCCCGGATCACCGGTGGCCACTACTTCCGTGCCACCGACCGCGGAGCGCTGCACGCCGTCTACCGGCAGATCAACCGCCTCGAACCGGTGGCCGGCGACCGGCGCTGGCTGCGTCCAGCCACGGAATGGTTCGGTGTACCGCTGGCGCTGGCACTGCTGCTAAGCGTTGCGGCCTCGTGGCGCATGACGGAGCGCGCGTAGCGCCATGACACACAGCGTCCACTTCCTGCACCCGCTGTGCCTTTTGGCACTGCCGCCTTTGTGGGCGCTCGCAGTCTGGTTCGGACGCCGACGCGGCCGCGACGGCGCTTGGCCGCGGCTGGTGGATGCCGAGCTGCTGCCGCTGCTGAGGCTCGGTGGCAGCGCCGGGGGCGGCCGCTCACCTTGGCCCCTAATCGCGGCAGTGTGGACCCTCACAGTGATCGCACTCGCCGGCCCGAGCTGGCAGCGTCAGTCGACCGCCGCCTATCGCCTGCCAGCCGCATGGGTGATCGCGCTTCAGCTCTCACCGTCCATGGAGGCAAGCGACCTGCCGCCGAGCCGCATCGCACGTGCGCGCTTCGGGGTCGATGATCTGCTGTCGGCCGCGCACGATGCGCGCGTGGGGCTGGTGGCGTTTGCCGGCGAAGCCTACACGGTTTCCCCGCTGACCACGGATCATGCCACGGTGCGTAATCTCAGCCGCGCGCTCTCGCCCAGCTTGATGCCCGAGCATGGCGCACGGCTCGCACCGGCCCTCGCGAGCGCCGCGCGGTTGCTGAATGCATGGGCCGGCCGCGACCGACAGATCATCGTATTGATGGACGGTGCGCAGGATCCGGCGCACGCGATGCAGACGGCCGCGGCGCTGCACCGGACGGGCATCATCGTCAACGTGGTGGGTGTCGGGACTGCGGCGGGCGCACCGGCGCCCGACGGCAGCGGTGGCTTTCTGCGCGGACCGGACGGGAAGGTGCTGTTGACGCGGCTCGACGCCAACGTGCTGGGTCAGATCGCCGCGGCCGGCGGCGGAGAGTTCGTTCCGCTCGCGCAACTGCCGCGGTTGATCGCCGATCTGCACGCGCAGGGACTGCGCAGCCTCGGTAGCGCGCGCGCCGCACCGCGCGTGCGCCTCTCGGACTGGCTCAATGACGGCATCTGGCTGTTGCCGCTGATTCTGCTGCTGGCAGCGCTCCTGGCACGCCGGGGGTGGGCATGAGGCGCCGCGCGGCACCGCTGCTGCTGGCCTGGCTGGCGAGTGCACCGGCGCTCGCCGGTATCTGGGCGAATCTCTGGCAGACTCCCGATCAGCAGGGCGCGGCGCTGCTGGCGGCCGGCCGGCCGGCGCAGGCGGCCGCACGGTTCTCCAGTGCGCGGCGCAAGGCCTACGCGGACCTCGAGGCCGGACACTATGCCCCGGCGGCCCGGCTGCTCAAGCCGTACCGGGACGCGACTTCCGAATACAACCGCGGCAACGCACTCGCGCACCTCGGACATCTGCGGGGCGCGCTTGCAGCGTATGAGGCTGCCTTGAAGCGGGCCCCGCACGATGCGGACATCCGGCACAACCGCGACCTGGTGGCACGCATGCTTAAGCACCACCCTCCGCCGCCGGGCAGCACGGGCCAGCCGCAGACAGGCCGCTCCGCACAATCCGGATCCACAGGCTCTCATCCCTCGGGGACGCGCCCACCAACGGGACAGCATCCCGGAAGCCGATCGGCGGATCGCAACGGGTCCACGCCTTCGCCGGGCAGGCCGCGGTCCGGTCAGAACGCCCAATCGCCACGGACCTCCGGCGAGCAGCCGCCGGGGAACGCGGCCGCCGCGACGGGCACAGGGCACCTCCACAAGGACAACCCGGGACAGACGCGTCGCGATGCGACCGCCGCCGCGGCCATCGCACGCCACCAGCAGCGTGCCGGTCACGGCCGCAATACGATCCCGGTGCGGCGACCGGGCACGCACGGTCCGGTGACGAGCATTCCGCAGAGTTCCGACACCGGACGCGCTGAGCCGCCGAAGCCGCGCAGCGAGAAGACCCTGGCGCTCGATCAGTGGCTGCGGCAGATTCCGAATGACCCGGCCGGATTACTGCGCCGGAAATTCCTGATCGAATACATGATGCGTCACCCGGAGACGAACCCATGAGGGGACGCATTGTCGGCGTCCTGCTGGCGCTGTGTCTGTGCGCGACCGGCGTGCCGGCGCGGGCGGCGATCACCGCCGCGCTCAGTGACAGCCAGATTGCCGCCGGCACTACGGTACAACTGACGCTGACCTACGCTGGCCTCACCACGAGCGAGCCCGACCTGGAACCGCTGCGCAGGGACTTCGAAATTCTGGGGCGAAGCTCCAGCACCAGCGTTCAGCTCGGCACCGGCGGCAGCTCCGAGACCAGCCAGGTGGTGCTGACCCTCGCGCCGAAACGCACCGGCGCACTGACCGTCCCGCCACTCTCCTGGGATGGCGAGCACAGTCCGCCGCTCGCACTGCAGGTCACACGCGCCACCGCGGGCGCATCTGCACCGCATGGCTCGACAGCGCAGACGCCCGTATTCATCGTCAGCCGCGTGACGCCGGCGCAGCCCTACGTCCAGGCGCAGGTGCGGCTGACCGTACAGATCTACGCCGCCGAACCGCTGTATCACGGCACTCTCGATTTCTCGGGCAACGGCGCGATCCTCGTCAAGCAGATCGGCACCGATCAGTACGGCAGTGCCCTACGCGCCGGGCGGACCTATCAGGTCATCACGCGTCGCTACGTGTTGTTCCCGCTGCACAGCGGCCGCATCCAATTGCCGGGCCCGCTGCTCGACGCCGACGTCGCCGCGCCGCAGCGTGCCCCGGCCTGGAGCGGCAATCCGTTCAGCGGATTCTTCGGCGGGCTGCTGCGAACGCTGCGTCCCATCGAGACGCGGGGCGATCCGATCGTTCTGTCGGTGCGTCCGCGACCCGCCGGCGCCGCGGGACGCAATTGGCTGCCGGCGAGTCACCTCGCGCTGAGCGCCCAGTGGACCCCCCAGTCGTTGCGCGCGCATGCCGGCGACCCGCTCACGGTCACGCTGAATCTGCAGGCCACGGGCCTGACCAGCGCGCAGCTGCCGGACCTGTCTCGCCGGCTCGCGCCGCCAGAGGGCCTGCGCGCCTACCCCGATCAGGCCAAGCTCGCCGACACGGTGCAAGGCCGCAGCCTCGTGGGCAGCCGCGACCAGACCATTGCGTTCATCGCGCGCCGACCGGGACGCTATGTCCTGCCGGCCGTCACCCTGCGATGGTGGAACACCCGCGCGAATCTTCCCGAAGTCGCAACGCTGCCTTCACGGACTCTTCTGATCCTGCCCGCGCCGGCCACAACACCGACCGCCGCTGTAAGCGCATCGGCTGCCGCAGGCGCAACGTCACGCGCTGCGCCGCCACCTGCGCGAGCGTCCCGCCGCGCACCCTCTCGTCTCGTGTCGCAGCGCACGCTCTGGCCATGGCTGAGTGCAGCGCTGGCCGCGCTGTGGCTGGCAACCGTGGGTGCCTGGCTCTGGTCGCGCCGCGGCCGGCCCCGGCCGCACGCGGCGGCGACTGCCCAGCGGCCGGGTCGCCGCGACGCGAAGACCGAGCAGAACGCCTTCCAGGATGCGTGCACGCGCAATGACGCCCGGGCCGCCCGACGACACCTGTTGAACTGGCTGGCAGCCGCCTGGGGCGTGCCCGCGACGAGTCTCGGTCCGCTCGCGGCGGTGAACCGCGACCCGCTCCTTGAGGGGCAATTGCGTGAACTCGAGCAGGCCTGCTACGGCGGCGGGGACTGGCAGGGTGCGCCGCTTGCCGAGACGCTGCGCGAGCTGCCCGCTCGATGCGGCGCGGCGGAAAAACGCGACGAGACGCTTCCGCCCCTGTACCCGTAACGTTCAGGCGACGCCGTAGCGCTGCCGGTAGGCCTTGAGTGCCGCGAGTTCCTCAGCGCTGACGGCCGGCCCGCCGGGGCGGGAGAGCGCCGCGATCAGGTCGGCCAGGGTGAGCACGCTCAGGCACTTCAGACCGTGCTCGCGCTCGATTTCCTGCGTCGCACTCAGCTCACCGCGGCCACGCTCCTGTCGATCGAGCGCGAACACACACCCCACGGGCTGCGCGCCCGCGGAGCAAATCAGCTCAAGCGACTCGCGCACCGCAGTGCCAGCGGTCACCACGTCGTCGATGACGAGCACGCGGCCGGCGAGCGGTGCGCCGATGAGATTGCCGCCCTCCCCGTGGGTCTTGGCTTCCTTGCGGTTGAACGCGTAGGGCACGTTGCGTCCGTGATGATCGAACAGTGCGGCAGCCGTACTCGCCGCCAGCGCGATGCCCTTGTAGGCGGGCCCGAACAGCATGTCGAATCCGAGGCCGGAGGAGCTGATCGCGGCGGCATAACAGCGGCCGAGCACGGCGATCGCCTCGCCGTCGCTGAACAGCCCGGCGTTGAAGAAATACGGACTCTCCCGGCCGGACTTGAGAGTGAACTGCCCGAAGCGCAGCGCGCGGCGCGCGAGCGCCAGTTCGATGAATTTGAGCTGGTGGTCCTGCATAGCGCATATCATTGTCCGATGCGCCCTCGCACCGTCAACCATCCGGAGGGGGTATTTTGACCCCTGCCACCGCCCCCACCGCCCG
>JAJXWE010000087.1 GCA_021781775.1 Pseudomonadota bacterium
CGCCGGGGGAGCGCCTGCGGCCTCTCAGGGGCCGCCGCTGACGCTGACCGCCGGGTCGAGCATCTGCAGCGCCTTGGCGGGGTTCGTCTGGCCCGTCTGGCGCAGCTGCCGCCCGCTGTAGGTGCGGGCAAACGGCTGCTGGCACGCGGCGGACCCGGTCGGCCGCGCCTGCGGCGAGCAGGCCGCCGTGGCGGTCCGCGCGGCCGAGGCCGGCAGGCTCGAGCAACCCGACAGAGCGATCACGCTGCCGATGGCAATGAGAAACGATCGGTTCATGGTCCCTCAAGCATAACGCCATCCTGCGAAACTTGTCCCGGGAGCCATATACCGGGTAAAATTGTGGGCTTCATTAAAAGAGTACCTGATACAGTTACTTAGGACCGTGGTGCAATGTCTTTAACCAGCGAGAAAAAGAGCGGGATCCTGTCGCAATACCAGCGCGGACCTGCGGATACCGGATCTCCCGAGGTTCAGATTGCGCTGCTCTCGGAGCGCATCAATGGCCTGGGCGAGCACTTCAGCGCGCACAAGGCCGATCATGCCTCCCGGCGCGGCCTCGTGAAGCTCGTCAACCAGCGGCGCAAGCTGCTTGATTATCTGAAGGCGACTCAGCCGCAGACGTATCAGTCGCTCGTCGAGCGCCTGGGACTGCGCCGCTAAACCAACACCAGGAGGGCCGCGCGATCGCGCGGCCCTCGTCGTTTTCAGGCCCTGGTGTTGGCCGCTGAACCTGTCATTTTTTGCGAGGATCCGACTTTGAGCGTCAGCAAGTCTTTCCAATATGGCTCGCACACGGTCACACTTGAGACCGGCGAGCTCGCCCGTCAGGCCGAAGGCGCGGTGCGCGTCTCCATGGGCGATACCGTGGTGTTGGTCACGGTGTGCGCGCAGAAGAGCCCGGCCGCCGGCCGCGATTTCCTGCCCCTGACCGTCAATTACGTCGAGAAGACCTATGCCGCGGGCCGCATCCCGGGCGGGTTCTTCAAGCGTGAGGGCCGGCCGAGCGAGAAGGAGACGCTGACTTCGCGTCTGATCGATCGTCCGATCCGCCCGTTATTCCCCGACGGCTTCTACAACGACGTGCAGGTCGTGGCCACGGTGGTCTCCCTCGATCCGCAGATCGATGCGGACATTCCCTCGCTGCTCGGCGCCTCCGCGGCGCTCGCCCTTTCGGGTATCCCCTTCAATGGACCGGTGGGCGCGGCGCGGGTCGGTTGGAAGGACGGCCAGTACGTGCTCAATCCGACGCTCGCCGAGCTGGGCGAGTCCCGGCTGCACCTGGTGGTTGCCGGCACCGAGAAGGGCGTGTTGATGGTCGAGTCCGAGGCCAAGGGACTCACCGAGGAGCAGATGCTGGGCGCGGTCGTGTTCGGCCACCAGCAGATGCAGGCGGCCATCGGCGCCATCCGCGAGCTGGCCCGCGAGGCCGGTAAGCCGCGCTGGGACTGGAAAGCGCCGGCCGAGAGCGCCGAGCTCGACGCGGCGGTTGGCGCGAAGGCGCGCGAGGCGCTGGCGCAGGCCTACACGATCACCGAGAAGCAGCAGCGTTATGGGCGCATCGGGGAGATCAAGAGCGAGGCCACCGCGGCGCTCACCGCGGGCGAGACGGCCCAGTGGACGGCCGAGCAGGTCGATGCGGCGCTGTTCAAGCTCGAGAGCCAGATTGTCCGCCACCGGATTCTCAACGGCGAGCCGCGCATCGACGGACGCGATTGCAAGACGGTGCGCCCGATCACCGTCAAGGTCGGCGTGCTGCCGAGGACGCACGGTTCGGCGCTGTTCACCCGCGGAGAGACGCAGGCGCTGGTGGTCACCACGCTCGGCACGACTCGCGATGCGCAGATCATCGATGCGCTCGAGGGCGAGCGGCGCGAGCCGTTCATGCTGCATTACAACTTCCCGCCGTTCTCCGTCGGAGAGACCGGCATGATGGGCTCCCCGAAGCGGCGTGAGATCGGCCACGGGAACCTGGCCCGGCGCGGCGTGAACGCCATGATGCCGGACATGACCAAGTTCCCGTACGTCATCCGCGTCGTGTCGGAAGTCCTCGAATCGAACGGCTCCAGCTCCATGGCGAGCGTGTGTGGCGCCTCGCTCTCGATGATGGATGCTGGTGTGCCGATCAAGGCACCCGTGGCGGGCGTCGCCATGGGACTGGTGCTCGAGAACGGCCGCTTCAAGGTGCTCACCGACATTCTCGGCGACGAGGATCACCTCGGCGACATGGATTTCAAGGTCGCCGGCACCAAGGACGGCGTCACCGCGCTGCAGATGGACATCAAGGTCGAGGGGGTCACCCCGGAGATCATGAAGGTCGCGCTCGAGCAGGCGCGCGAGGGCCGCCTGCACATCCTCGGGGAGATGAACAAGGTCATCAGCACCCCGCGCAGCACCATGTCCGAGTGGGCCCCGTCGATCATCACGCTGAAGATCGATCCGGAGAAGATCCGCGACGTCATCGGCAAGGGCGGCGCGGTGATCCGTCAGATCACCGAGGAGACCGGCACCACCATCGACATCGAGAGCGACGGCACGGTGAAGATCGCCTCGGTGAACGGCACGGCCGGCCGCGAGGCGCAGCGGCGCATCGAACTCATCACCGCCGATGTGGAAGTCGGTCAGGTGTACGAGGGCAAGGTGGTGCGGCTGATGGACTTCGGCGCGTTCGTGACCATCCTGCCGGGCCGCGACGGCCTGGTGCATATCTCGCAGATCTCCAACGAGCGGGTCGAGCGCGTGAGCGACAAGCTCAAGGAAGGCGACGTCATCCGCGTGAAGGTGCTCGAAGTCGATCGCCAGGGGCGCATCCGCCTGTCGATGCGCGACGTCGACGCGGCCTGAGCCGGGCATTCCGTACGGCGCACGGGGTCCGCTCCCGCGAGGGGGCGGACCCCGTTTGCATTTAAGCCGGCGCGCGCCCTCAGGACGGCGTGCGCAGCGCCACCTGGCGCAGGCCGTGAAAGGCCGCGGGGTTCCACTGCGTGAGCGCCCAGGCGAGCACCTCGCGGGCGGGGGCGCCGGCGAGGCTCGGCGGCGGCCCCTGGCGCAGGAGCTCGAGCACCCGAAACAGCTGGGCGCCGGCGCGCCTGGGGTCGAGTGCGAGGGAGTGGCGGGACTTGGCGAGCTTGGCGCCACCGGGCTCGGTGAGCAGCGGCAGATGGGCATAGCGCGGCCGGGGTAAGCCGAGCGACTGTTGCAGCGCGAGCTGCCAGCCGGTGCTCTCCAGCAGGTCGGCCCCGCGCACGACGGCCGTGATGCCCTGCAGCGCATCGTCCACGACCACGGCCAGCTGGTAGGCGAACACCCCGTCGCGGCGGCGGACGATCACATCTCCGAGCGTCCCGGCGGGAAAGACGATCCGGCCCTGGAAGGCATCCTCGAACGCGAGGGTGAGCTGCTCATCGATCCGCAGCCGGGTGGCGCTCGGTCCGCCGTGCCGGGTGCCGCCGCGGCAGGTCCCCGGGTAGCGGCCCGGGCCGGCCGCCTCGCTCGATCGCTCGCGGCGCGAGCAACTGCACGGAAAGGTCAGCTCGAGCGTCTCCAGCCTTTGCAGTGCGGCACGGTAGTGCTCGGTGCGCCGGCTCTGGTATTCGACCGCACCGTCCCAGTGCAGTTCGAATGCCTCCAGGGTCGCGAGAATGGCTTCGGCCCCGCCGGGTCTGCGCCGCGCGCGATCGAGGTCCTCGATGCGTACCCGCCAAGTTCCCCCGCGGCTGCGCGCCTCGAGGAAGCTGCCGGTTGCGGCGAGCAGCGAGCCGAGGTGCAGCGCGCCGCTCGGGGTGGGGGCGAATCGCCCGACGTAGTCCGGCTCGGCCGGGCGCTCAGCGGTAGCGGTCGTCGCGGTCGCCGTACTGCTTCTCGCGCCGCTCGCGCCGTTCCTGCGCCTCGATGCTGAGGGTCGCCACGGGACGGGCTTCCAGGCGCTTGATGCCGATTTCCTCGCCGGTCTCGAGGCAGTAGCCGTAGGTGCCGTCGTCGATGCGCTTCAGCGCTTCGTCGATCTTACGGATCAGTTTGCGCTCGCGGTCGCGCGTGCGCAGCTCGAGGCTGAACTCCTCCTCCTGGGTGGCCCGGTCCGAGGGATCCGGGAAGTTCGCCGCCTCGTCCTTCATGTGCGAGACCGTACGATCGACCTCTTCCATCAGGTCGCGCTTCCAGGTGTTGAGGATGTTGCGGAAGTGCTCGAGCTGCTCCTTGCTCATGTACTGTTCGCCGCGCTTCGGGATGTACGGCTGAACGTTGCGGGGACCAGCGAGCAGGCTGCCGGGCTCGATCAGCTCACCCTCGTCGCTGTCGGGGCTCACCAGCACCCGCGCTCGGGGCGGGGCGGGCGGGGCGCCTGCGGCGCTGACAGGGCCGTGTCGTAGCGGCTGTGGCGATGTCTCGGCCGCGCTCCATCCGGTGGCGGGTGGGTGCGAGGACTTGCCGGGCACGCTCTTGTGCGCGACCGGACGGGCCGTCTTGCGCGCGGCCGGACGCTTCACTGCGGCCGACTTCTTCGCGGCGGATTTCGCCGGCGCGGCCTTCTTACCCTTCGCGGCTTTGGCCGCGGGCTTCTTGGCCGACATCACTCGCTCCTACGCTTGAGGCTTTTGAGGAACGCGCGATTATACCGGCGCCCTACGGCCTGTACAGCGCGTTATGGTCCCAGCGGGAACTTACGGCAGACTCACCGGCGGGGCCGGCTGCCAGTGGCTCTGGCGCCGCTCCACGATCACCCGGGTATGGATGCCCCCGCGCACCTTGAAGCGCGCCTCCAGGCGCAGAAAACGCGGCGTGAGCTCCCCGGCCAGGTAGTCGGCGATCTCATTGGTGACGGCCTCGTGGAACGCGCCGCGCTCGCGGAACGACCACATGTACAGCTTCAGTGACTTCAGCTCCACGCAGCGCGCATCCGGCACGTAGGTGAGCTCCAGGGTGGCGAAGTCCGGCTGGCCGGTGAGCGGGCACAGGCAGGTGAACTCCGGGATCCGCATGCGGATGGTGTAATCCGCGCCCGGGCGCGGATTGGGGAAGGTCTCGACGTGCGCGGCAGGCTGTGAGGGCATGACTATTTACTCTACACTAGCGCGCCTCGCTGCGGCGGCCATTCAGAAGAGAACGGAAGATAGCGTAGATGCGGCTGACCAAGATCAAGCTGGCCGGTTTTAAGTCCTTCGTCGATCCCACCCAAGTCACCTTTCCGAGCAACCTCACCGGTGTGGTGGGTCCGAACGGCTGCGGCAAATCGAACGTCATCGACGCGGTGCGCTGGGTCATGGGTGAGTTGTCCGCCAAGCACTTGCGCGGGGACAACATGGCCGACGTGATCTTCAACGGCTCCTCGGCCCGCAAGCCGGTCGGCACCGCCTCGGTCGAACTCGTCTTCGACAACGCCGACGGCAAGATCGGCGGGGCGTACGCGAGCTACAACGAGATCGCGCTGCGCCGCCAGGTGGCGCGCGATGGTTCGTCCGGTTACTACATCAACGGGGCGCGCTGCCGGCGCAAGGACATCACCAACCTGTTCCTCGGCACCGGCCTCGGCGCGCGCAGCTATGCGATCATCGAGCAGGGCACCATCTCGCGGATCATCGAGGCGCGCTCAGAGGACATGCGCGCGTTCGTCGAGGAGGCCGCGGGCATTTCCCGCTACAAGGAGCGGCGGCGCGAGACCGAAAGCCGCATCGCCGAGACGCGCGAGAACCTCGAGCGGCTGCAGGACGTGCGCGAGGAGGTCGAGAAACAGATCCGCCACCTGCAGCGCCAGGCGGCGACCGCGCGGCGTTACCAGGGACTGAAGGAGCAGGAGCGGCGCGCGAGCGCCGAGCTGCTGGCGCTGCGCATGCGCGAACTCGACAGCGGCGTCGAGCGTTACGATGCCGCCACGCGCGAGCGCGAGCTACAGATGCAGGCGGCGCTCGCCGAGCAGCGTGCCGCCGAGGCGGCGATCGAGCGCTCGCGCGAGCAGCATGCCGCCGCCGGCGAGCAGCTCTCGGCGGTGCAGGGCCGCCACTACGGCCTTGGCGCGGAGATCTCCCGCCTCGAGCAGTCCATCCAACACACCCGCCAGCTGCGCGAGCGCCAGCGGGCCGACCTCGCGCAGAGCGCGCTCGGCCTCGCCGAGCTTGCCACGCACGTCGAGCGCGAGGAGCGCGAGCTCGCCGCAGTGCGCGCCGAGCTCGCCGAGTCCGCCCCGGCGCTCGATGCCGCGCAGCACGCCGAGCGCGCCGCGCGCGAGGCGCTCGAGGCGAGCGAGCGGGAACTCGCGGCCTGGCAGGAACGCTGGGAGCAGCTCAACCAGGCGCTCGCATCGGCCGATCGCACCGCCCAGGTCGAGCGCGCCCGCATTGAACAGATCGACAACCAGCTGCGCCGTCTCGGCGGGCAGAGCGAGCGGCTTGCGCTCGAGCTCGAGGGGCTCAGGGCCCATGGTTCGGACGAGCAGATGGCGCTGCTCGAGACCGAGGAGGGCGCCGCCCGCGAGGCGCTCGAGGCGCTCGGTGAGCGCCACGCCACGGCGCTCGAGCGAGTGCAGACGGCGCGCACCGGGCAGCTCGAGGCCGAACAGGCGCTGGAGCGCTCGCGCGAGACGCGGGAGCGCTCGCGCGAGGAGTGCACTTCGCTCGAGGCGGTGCAGAAAGCCGCCCTCTCGAGCAGCGCCGGACAGGTGAGAGAGTGGCTCGGGAACGTCGGGCTCGCCGGGCGCGAGCGGCTCGCCGAGCGGATCGAGGTCGAGTCCGGCTGGGAGCGGGCGGTCGAGACGGCGCTCGGCGATTATCTCGAAGCGGTGTGCGTC
>JAJXWE010000088.1 GCA_021781775.1 Pseudomonadota bacterium
CAGCACTACCTCAAGGTGCTCGGCGAGCGCCCGGTCGAGCGCCTCGAGCTCTCGAGCGTGCGCCTGATATTCAACGGCGCGGAGCCGATCTCGGTCGAGCTGTGCGAGCAGTTCCTCGACCGCCTGGCGCCCGCCGGCCTGGCGCGCAACGCCATGTATCCGGTATACGGCCTGGCCGAAGCCTCCCTGGCGGTGAGCTTCCCGCCCCCCGGAACTCCTATGCGCACGATCACGCTCAACCGGCATCGGCTCGGCGTGGGTGACGAGTTGCAACGCCTGGACGAGAATGCCCGGGATGCGGTGCGGCTGATCTCGGAGGGCAGGGCGATTCCGTACTGCAATGTGCGTATCGCGAATGATGACGACCATCCGCTGCCCGATGAACGCATCGGCCATCTGCACATCCGCGGCGAGAATGTCACCGGCGGTTATTACGAGAACCCCGAGGCCAACGCCGCGGGCTTCACGGCCGATGGCTGGCTACGAACGGGCGATCTCGCCCTGATGCATGACGGCGAGCTGTACGTTTCCGGGCGGGCGAAGGAGATCATTTTCATCAACGGCCAGAACTACTACCCCCATGATCTGGAGTCCATCGCGCAGCGCATCGAGGGGCTCGAGCTCGGCAAAGTGGTGGCGATCGGCGTACGCCGGCCGCCTTCCGAGATCGAGCAGCTGGTGCTGTTCGTGCTGCACCGAGGCAACATGGGGGACTTCCTGCCGCTCGCGAGCGCCGCGGCCCGGTTGATCAATGAGCAGACCGGCCTGCAGGTCGCCGAGGTAGTGCCCGTCAAGCGCATCCCCAAGACCACCAGCGGCAAGATCCAACGTCATCTGCTCGAGGCGCACTTTCGCGACGGCTTGTTCGATGCCGAACTCAACGAGCTCGCCGCGTTGCGCACAGCAACTCGCGGCCCGGAGTCAACCGCCCGCAGTGCGATCGAGGAGCAACTGCGGACGATCTGTGCCGCAGCGCTTGGTGGCAAGCGTCTCGATCTGAACGATAACCTATTCGCGCTTGGCGCAGGTTCGCTGAAGCTCATCGAGATCCACGAGCAGATTGACCGCGAATATCCCGGCAGACTCGACCTGACTGAACTTTTCGACTTCCCAACCATCGGCAAGCTGGCGCAGCACCTTGAGGATAAGCTCAGCACGCCCCAGGAAGCCTGCCCGAAATGACGATATCGAACGGCAAAACCGCTTGGACTGCTCGAGCACCTCACAAAGCGCAGCCCTCAGCAGCCGTCTCTTGGGTCACAGATTAATTCGACGGCAACCGCAGGACTCACTCCTCGACGCCGCGCGGAAGAATCTGAAGCCACGAAAGAAGACGGCCATCGTCTCTTTTTGGGGGAGAGGAGCGTCGCCTTGAAGCGAGGACTCCGCCCTGCGACAGGGCGGTTGAAGCGGGAGCGTCACAACGGAGGAGCGGCTGCAGCGTCGCGCCGGTGCAGTACCCGCTATCGGAGCCCATCCACCGCAGATCCCCTGCAGCCACATCGCGCAGCGAGTTATTTTGTTTATCATCCCTGACGGAGCAACCCAATCTCTTGACCCAACGTGCTATCGACCCCCCCAAACCTTGCACGTTGGGATGCTTGCCGGCGGGATCGCGGATCTCGCCGGTTTTTTTTCGTGACGGTCAGACCGACGCGCCCCTGCACAAGTACCGTCCGTATATCGGCACGCGCGTCGGCCGCGCAGCGTCCACGACAGAGTGTAGCTCTTGTGTTCCCTCAAGATCGACACGAGCGGGTGGCTGATGCATGATCTGCTCCACGGGCACGATGGACATCTGACCGTGCGGTCGTTCTCTGCGGAGACGGTTCCGGAGCTGAGTTGAACGAGAAGTGCGAGCGTGGACGAGGATAGAGGCGCATGGGACGTCGTTGCAGCCGAGGCCCGATGCCTCAAGTCACGCGTGAGTGGCCATGACCCCGCGCAACGCTGCGACGGCGAGCGCGTGTTGCATGTCTACGCGACCCGCGGTGCGGTGTGACAAGGTGCGGCCCATCCCCAAGGGCTTCAGATCACATGAGCGCTACTGAAAATCCTGGCCTAAGTCCGGCCGAAGCGAGCGCCCGGCTGACCCATATCGGCCCGAATCGCCTCTTCACACCCGCTCCCGTGCGCTTTTGGACGATCGCCGGCCAGGAGATCACCGAGCCAATGATCCTGTTGCTGCTCACCGTGGGGGTGTTCTACACCTTGTGGGGCGGGCTCGGGGACGCGATCACCATCTTCACGGTCATCCTCCTCCTCGTGGGCGCGGAGGTCGTCAATGAGTTGCGCGCCAAGCGCGCCATCGCCGAGCTCGAGCGCCTTTCCACCCCCAAGACGCGCGTACGCCGCGTCGGTGAGGTCGCGATGGTGGAAGCGGAGACGGTCGTGCCGGGGGACGTGTTGATCCTCGCCCGGGGAGTACGGCTCGCGGCCGACGCCGAGCTCACCGTCGCCGTCAATCTGAGCGTCGATGCATCAGTGCTCACGGGCGAGTCCCAGCCGCTCGAAAGGACAGTGGGTGACGCCGTCCACGCCGGTACGATAGTGCTTTCCGGTGAAGGCGAAGCCGTAGTGACAGCAACGGGCCTTGCAACTCGCCTCGGCCAACTCGGGACGCAACTCGCCGCCGTAAGGCCGCCGAAGACGCCGCTGCAAGTGGCGATGCGATCTTTGGCAGGGAAACTCGTTTGGGTCGCCGTATTGTTCTCGATCGCGATCCCGCTCATCGGCATCGTGCGCGGCGGCGACGTGCGGCTGATGATCCTTACCGGTCTGTCGCTCGCGTTCGCCATCATTCCGGAGGAGCTGCCGATCGTCATCACCATGGTCCTCGGCCTCGGCGCGTATCGGCTGTCGCGGCAGAACTTCCTGGTCAAGCGGCTACGCGCGGCCGAGACGCTGGGCGCGGCAACCGTGATCCTCACGGACAAGACCGGCACGTTGACCGAGAGCCGAATGCGGGTGGCCGCCATATGGCCCGAGGGGCGGGAGCGAACGGTGCTCGAGGCCGCGCTGGCTACGGCCTCCTCAGCGCTTCCAGACGCCCTGGAGCAAGCCATGGCGGATCGCGCAAGAGAGTTCGGAGTGACCCGGCCCCGCGGGGAAATCCTCCGTCTAAGAGAGCCCGGCGAGGGTGGACGCACCAAGGCGGTCCTGTTGCGCCGCGAGGACGGATCTTTGTATGTTCACCTTACGGGCGCGCCCGAGGAAGTCTTTGTGCACTGCCGTGAAGTATCGCAGGCGTTTCGAGCGCAGCTCGACACTGAGACCGGCAAGGGACGGCGAGTCATTGCAACCGCGATGCGGCGCGTGGACGTGCGGGAGGAGAGCCGCACGCTCGAGGCGCTTGAACAGGACCTCGATCTCAAGGGCATCGTCTCCCTGGCCGACCCGCCTCGCGCCGGCGTGAGGGAAACGCTGGCGCAGCTTGCGGGCGCGGGCATTCGGACCATCATGGTCACAGGCGATCACCCCGCCACCGCTGCCGCCATCGCACGTGAGGTCGGCATCCCAGCGAACTTCGTGCTCAGTGGCGAGCAGGTGGATCTCCTCGACGACGCCGCACTGGCTCAGACAGTAGCCGGTGTGTCGGTCTTCGCCCGCGCGACACCGCATCATAAATACCGGCTGTTGAGGATTTTGCAGAAAAGAGGTGAGATCGTGGCAGTAACCGGCGATGGAGTCAACGACGCGCTGGCGCTCAAGGCCGCGGACGTTGGAATTGCCATGGGCATCAAGGGCACGGACGTCGCTCGGGAGGCGGCGCAGGCCGTGCTGGCCGATGACAACTACACCACCTTGGCTCGCGGCGTGTTCGAGGGGCGTCACTTTTTCGACAATCTCAGGAAGGGCATCGATTACTATCTCGCAGTCAAGGTTGGCCTGATCGCCATCTTCCTGCTGCCGGTCGTAGCCGGGCTACCGCTTCCGTTCTCGCCCATCCAGATTATCGTGCTGGAGCTTTTCATGGATCTCGCGGCATCGGCGGGCTTCGTGGCCGAGCCTCCCGAAGAGGATATCGCTCGACGCCCGCCCCGCCGCGCGGGCGCTGGCCTGATCGACGCCCCTGCAGTGCGGTCAATCCTCTTCAAAGGCGCACTGCTGTTCGTAGCGGTCATGGCCAGCTACGCCTGGGCGCAGTGGCGCGGCCTGTCGCCTGCCGCGGTGCAGAGCTGCGCGTTCGCAGCTTGGATCGTAGGCCACATCGCCATGGCGTTCATCTCGCGGAGCGATCGCGAGTGGATCGTTCGCTACGGGCTCTTTTCCAACGGCACCATGAACGTCTGGGCGGTTGCAGCGCTCGGCTTCCTGCTGCTCGCGATCTACGTTGCACCGCTGCGCAAAGCGATGCACTTCGGCGTGGTGGCGCCGCAAGAACTGGCCATCGCCGCAGCCCTGGCGTTGCTTCTGACCGCACCGGCGGAACTCAGAAAGAGCCTGATACGGGCAGTCAAGCGCGAACAGTGACTGCCCATTGCCACTCGCAGACCAGATGCATCGTGAAGACGCAGGCTAATCGCTCGTATCGTCCGCGAGAGATCGCTGGGGAGCATACCAATGGCCACACAGCGCATCCTGGCTGCAACTGATGGCTCCGCCGGGGCACACCGCGCAGGTCTTGCGCCGACGGCCGCTGCGCATGGCGGGAAAGGACTCCGCCGAGGAAGTTCGGCAGCTGGCACACGCCGAGGGCGGCGGCAGGGAGGCGGAGGAATTGCTGGCCGATCGCATACCGCGCGACGCCCAGGTGCGGGCACATCGTAGTGGCGCGCGCAAGGTCGCTACCCGGATGCTGTGGGGCGACACAGCGAAGGAAATCATCGGTGCAGTACGCAGCGAGCGGTGCCACATCCTCGTCGTGGGCCGGCGCGGGCGTGGCCAGGTCGCAGGATTGCTGCTCGGAAGCCTCTCGCAGCAAGCGGTGTCTTGCGCCCCGTGCATCGACGTCGTCGTTCCGTGAGGTGTGGCCTCTATACCGCCCGGGGCCGGCCGGCCGATCATGCCATCGTGGCGATCGTCTGGCGGAAGCGCGCGAGCGCGAGACCGAAGAGGACCGACCCGATCACGGCGATGGCGAGGAACTGCGGCCAGACGGTGGCGAAGCCCGCACCGCGAAAGAGGATCGCCTGAGCGAGCATGACGAAGTGCGTATTGGGCGCGGCGAGCATGAGGTACTGCACCGCCTGCGGCATGCTCTCGCGCGGGGTGGTGCCGCCGGAGAGCATCTGCAGCGGCAGCAACACGAGCATCAGCAGCAGGGCGAACTGCGGCATGGAACGCGCGACGGTGCCGAGAAATATCCCCATGGCGCTGGTTGCGAACAGCTGCAGCGCTGTTCCGGCCAGGAACAGTGCAAGAGAGCCCTGGATCGGCACGGACAGGACTCGCCGCACCACGAATTCGAGCGAGAACGCGGAGGCGGCGAGCACCACTAGGCCCATGGCCCAGACCTTGCTCAGCATGATCTCGAAGGGGGCCACCGGCATGACGAGGAGATGCTCGACCGTCCCGTGCTCGCGCTCGCGGATAAGCGCTGCACCCGCGAGCACGATGGAGAGCATCGTGACGTTATCGATCACGGACATGATGGCGCCGAACCAGGATTTGTTGAGCTCGGGATTGAACCGCACCCGCAGCGCAAGGCCCACCGGAGGCTCGGCAATCTTGCGGTAGCGCTGGGCAAAGGCCAGCACTTCATCGTTAACAATGGTCTGTATGTAACCGCTGCCTGTGAAAGCCTGCGTCATGCGAGTGGCGTCCACGTTCAGCTGAATCGTCGGCTGGCGGCCGCGCAGCACGTCGCGCTGGAAGTCCGGAGGAATGACGAGAGCGAACGTGTCGAGGCCCGCGTCCATTCGAGTGTCCATCTCGGACTGCGTGATCAGCTCTGGCGGCAGGAAATACGGAGGATAGAACGCGTTGACGATCCGCAAGGACAGCGGGGAGCCATCCTCGTTGACGATGGCGATCGGCGCCTTGGTGAGGGTCTCCGGCATTGCCGTCGCCCTCGTATAGACGGAAAATGTGAACGCGTAAACGATCAGCACCAGCATGATCGGATCGCGCGCGAGGCTGCGCAGCTCCTTGACGCCGAGGTGGAATATGTTGGCGGCGCGCATGGGTCAACTCTCCTGCTTCTTCAGCAACACGGCTGACAATCCGAGCAGGACGGGTATCGCGATCGCCAAAGGGAGAAACTCAGCATGAAGATCGGAGAAGTCGAGCGCCTTCGAGAACGCGCCGCGCGAGATCGTCAGGAAATGCGTCGTGGGATAGACCTCGCCGATCAGCCGGCCCACGCCCGCGAGGGAGGAGACAGGATCGAGCATCCCGGAGAAGCTCGCCGCGGGCAGCAAGGTGAGCACCGCGGTGCCGAACATGGCGGCGATCTGGCTCCTCATGAAGGTCGAGATCAACAGCCCGATCGCGGTGGCATCGATGACATAGAGCAGCGCGCCCGCCGAGAGCGTGGCGAAACTGCCTTTCAGCGGGACACGGAAGACGGTCACCGCCAGCAGCGTGAGCAGCAGAAAACTCAGCATGGAGAGCACCACGTAGGGCAGTTGCTTGCCGAGCAGGAACTCCAGCCGCGTCGTGGGCGTGACATAGAAATTGATGATGGAGCCGAGCTCCTTCTCCCGCACGACGCTGAGCGCCGCGAGCATGGCGGGGCTCATCATGAGCAGCAGCGGGATGACCGCCGGCACGCTAGACATCTGCCGCTCGACGCGTGGGTGGGAGCGTAAGCG
>JAJXWE010000089.1 GCA_021781775.1 Pseudomonadota bacterium
CTGGTTAGCGGACGCATCGAGCATACGAGCATCGGCTCGGGTCTGCTGCTCGCCACGGCGCGCCCCGGAGTGATTCAGGCGCAGGCCTCGCTCAGCTCCGGGGCCATCGGCAGCCTGGAGGCGACGGTCGACGTCGGGCGTGACGTGGCGGATTGGCACGATATGCCGCTCAAGGGCACGGTACGGGTGCAAACCGCCCGCCTGAACCTGATTTCCCTGTATCTGCCCGGCGTCGATGCGGTGTCGGGCGTTCTGGTGGCCGACGCCACGGTCGGCGGGACGGTGGCCGACCCGCACCTCAGCGGCAGTGCGCGCATCGTCAACGCCTCGGCCGATCTGTACCGTACCAACCTGCAGATGCGCGGCCTGGCGCTCACGGCCCAGCTGGTCGACGGTGGGTTGCGCGTCGACGGCACGGCGCACGTCGGGAAGGGGTCGTTGCACGTCGAAGGCCAGATGGGCTGGCGCGACTCACGACCGACCGGCGTGCTTCATCTGCGCGGCAGCGATCTGCGCGTCGTCGATCTGCCCGAAGCGCGGATCGACGCCTCGCCCAGCCTCGATTTCAGCCTGGCGGACCGGCGTATCGATGTCACCGGCACGGTATTCATCTCCCACGCGCGCATCACGCCACGGAATTTCAGCGGAGCCGTGCACGCCTCGTCCGATCAGGTCATCGTCGGCGAGGAGTCGGCCGGAACCCGGCGGCGCTATCAGGTGGCGAGCGCCATCACCTTCGATCTGGGCAATGACGTCAACATCGACACCATGGGTCTGACCGGCAACCTCAGCGGGCGGATCAACGTGCGCAGCGGATTCGGTCAGGGCACCACCGCGACTGGAGAGCTGTTCGTGCAGAAGGGCGAGTATTCCGCCTACGCGCGGCAGCTCAGCATCCAGTCGGGCCGGCTGTTCTTCCGCGGCGGCCCGATCGACAATCCCGGCATCGAGATTCGCGCCGTGCGCCGCTATCCGGACGTCACGGCCGGGATCAACGTCAGCGGGACTCTGAAGCAGCCGCAGGTCTCCTTCTTCTCCAATCCGGCGCTGTCGCAGTCGCAGATCATGTCGCTGATACTTTCCGGCGGTGGCGGCTCGCTGCAGGCGCTGCAGACCTCCGCCGCCGCGCAGACCCAGCAGACCACCGCCGCGAGCGAGCTGCTCGCCCAGGGCGGGGCGATCCTCGCGCAGCAGCTCGGCTCGCGCATCGGCCTGCCGGACGTGAGCCTGCAAACCGACCTCAACAACCAGACCTCGCTGGTGCTCGGCAAGTACCTCTCGCCGCGCCTGTACGTCAGCTACGGCGTGGGGCTGACCGAGCAGCTGAGCGCGGTCCGGTTGCGCTACAGCATCGGCAAGCACTGGACGATCCGTGTCGAGGGCGGACAGGGCAAGCTCGCCGGGCAGAGCAAGAGCGGTGAGCTCGGTGGCGCGGATCTGGTGTTTACGGTCACCAAGTGAGGCTTGACGGGCGCGAATTAATATGCAAAATACGCGCAAGTTTATGCACACGCCCGGACAGCGCTGATCTTCTCCATGGACGCCCAGCAACTTGAGCGCCGCCAGGCGGTCGTGCGCATTCTGCGCAGCGGCGTGGTGCACCGTCAGGAGGACCTCGTACGGCTGCTGCGCGAAGAGGGCTACGAGGTGACGCAGTCCTCGATCAGCCGCGACCTGCGGGATCTCGGGGTGCTCAAGGCGAGCGGTCGCTACGTGCTGCCACCGGACGATGTCTCGCGGACTCAGGGTGATTTCGCGATGCTGGCGCAGTTCGTGCGCGGACTGAAGCGTGCCGGCGCGTCGCTGACGATTCTCAGGACCACCATCGGCGCGGCCCAGAGCGTCGCGGTCGCGATCGACCGGGCCGAGTGGCCCGAAGTGGCCGGAACGCTTTCCGGCGACGACACCATCTTCATAGCCACCGCCTCGGAGCGCGCACAGGATCAACTGATCACGCGGCTGCAGGCGCTCTTTCGGATCTGAACCATGCCCACAGCTTCAAACTCGGGCGAGCAGCCCATCGTTCTCGCGTATTCCGGGGGTCTCGACACCTCGTTCCTGGTGCCGTGGCTGAAGGAAACCTATCGCCGCCCGGTGATCACCGTCACCGTGGACACCGGCGGCATCGACGCCGAAGCGGCCGGCACCCTGGCGGCGCGCGCCCGGGCGCTTGGCGCAGTGGCCCATCACCAGGTCGACGCGCGCGCCGAGTACTTCGAGCAGGTGCTGCGTTTTCTCATCATGGGCAACGTCAGGCGGGGCCAGCTCTATCCGCTGTGCGTCGGGGCCGAGCGGGTGATGCAGGCGCAGACCATCGCGCACATGGCACGCAAGCTCGGCACCAACATGATCGCGCACGGCTGCACCGCGGCGGGCAACGACCAGGTGCGCTTCGAGGTGGCGATGCGGACCCTGGCGCCGGATCTGGAGGTGCTCGCGCCGGTGCGCGACAAGGCGTTCAAGCGGCCCGAGGAGCTGGCCTTCCTCGAGCAACGCGGCTTGCCCGTGCCGCCGTTCGGGGCGGCCTATTCGATCAACCGGGGGCTGTGGGGCGTGACCATCGGCGGCAAGGAGACGCTCAGCTCCTCGGGCAGCATTCCCGATGAGGCCTGGGTTCTCACGCGGGAGGCGTTTACGCGCCCGCGTGCCCCGCAGGCTCACACGCTCGCGTTCGAGCGCGGCCGACCGGTCGGTCTCGACGGCCGCCCGCTCTCGCCGGTGGCGTTGATCGAGGCGCTCGAGTCGATTGCCGCGCCGTTCGGCGTCGGCCGCGGCATCCACCTCGGTGACACCATCATCGGCACCAAGGGCCGGGTCGCCTTCGAGGCGCCCGCCGCCGAGGTGCTGCTCACCGCCCACCGCGAACTCGAGAAGCTCGTGCTCACCGGTCGCCAGCAGCGCATCAAGGAACTGGTCGCCCAGCCGTACGGCGACCTCGTGCACGAGGGCCAGCTGCTCGACCCGGTGTGCCGGGACATCGAGGCGCTGCTCGAGTCTTCGCAGGCGCGGGTCACCGGCACGGTGCGCGTCGCGCTGCGTCCGGGCAATCTGTTCATCGAGGGCGTCGAATCCCCCTACTCGCTGATGAGCGCCTCTAAAGGGGTCTACGGCGAGGCGGCCGGGGAATGGACGCCGCAGGACGCACTCGGCTTTTCCAAGATCGTCGCATTGACCGGCGTGTTTCACCGCCGCGCCGGTGAGCACGGCGAAGGAGCAGATCGATGAGCAACGGCATGCGTACCGTCGTGGTGGACAAGATCGCCTCGGTGGCCCAGGCCTGCGGCCTCTCGCACGAGGTGCGCATCTCGCCCGACATCCCCGCCGAGGAAGGCGTCGTGATCGTCGTCGAGATCCTGAGCAACAAATCCACCTACAACACCCTGGAACTCACCAGCGGCCGCATGGCCAAGGTGCGCAAGGGTGACATCGTGGTCGGGGCACTCGGCCACCGCAAGGCGCTGTTCGGCTACTCGGGACACATCCCCGAATCGGTCAAGCCCGGCGACACCATCCAGATGCTCAACATCGGCGGGGTGCTCGGGGCGTGCGACTCGATCAATCCCGACAAGGGACAGCCTTTCGATTGCCGCGTGCTCGGCGTGGCACTGCGCTTTCCGTACCTCGGGGAGCGCATCGGCGTTCCGGCGCGGGCCGGGATCCGCCCACTCGACCAGGCCGCGCCGCTCGACACCCGCCACGTGCCGGTGGTGGCCCTCGCCGGCACCTGCATGGAGGCGGGCAAGACGGCGGCGGCGTGCGCGATGATCAGCCGCATGCGGCACCGGGGCCTCACGGTCGATGCGTTCAAGGCCACCGGCGTATCGCTGCGCCGTGACATCATGGCAATGGAAGATGCGGGCGCCCGGCGCTCGGCGATCTTCACCGATTTCGGCGTGGTGACGACCACGCGCCGCAACGGACCGGCGCTGACCCGCACGATGCTGACCGAATTATCTGCGGGCAAGCCCGACGTCATCGTCTTCGAGCTGGGCGACGGCATCCTCGGCACCTACGGAGTCGATGCCATCCTGGAGTGCGGGGACATCCGCGCCGCGCTGAGCGGCGTGGCGCTCTCGGCAAACGATCCGGTGGCTGCCTGGGGCGGCGTGAAGCTGCTGCGCGAGCGCTTCGGTATCGAGCCGTGCGTGGTGACCGGCCCGGCGACCGACAATCAGGTGGGCATCGATCTGATCACCGAGCAGCTCAAGGTCGCTGCGTTCAACGCCATCAGCGACGGCGCGGCGCTCGGCGATCACATCATGCAGGCCGTGGGGCTGCAGGGTGGAGCGCGGCCGTGAGCAGCCCTATCCCTGCGGTCGTGCTCGGCGGGACCGGGTATGTGGCCGGGGAGCTGCTGCGCCTGCTCGCCGGCCATCCGCGCCTGCGCGTGCGCGCGGTGATGTCCGACAGCCAGCCCGGCGAACCGCTTGCGGCCGCATTTCCGCACCTCGCCAGCGCATATGGCGATGATCGGTTCCAGTCGCAGGAACAGGTGCAGGCGCTGCTCGCGGGCGAGCCGAGCTGCGCGCTGTTCTCGGCGGCGCCGCACGGCGTCTCGGCGCAGCTGATCGACTCGCTGCTCGCAGCGGCCGCGCAGGCCGGCCGCGAGCCGCGGGTGGTCGATATTTCGGCGGACTTCCGCTACCGCTCGGCCGGCGAGTACGAGCGGGTCTACGGCCATGCGCATGGTGCGCCGCAGCGCCTGGGACAGTTCACCTGCGCGCTGCCGGAGCACCTGGCGCAGCTTGACACCCGGCACGTGGCGCACCCGGGCTGCTTCGCTACCGCGGTGCTGCTCGCCAGCGTGCCGCTGCTGCGCCTGGGCCTCGTGCCGCCGCAGCTGTTCGTCGCCGGTATCACCGGCAGCACCGGCTCGGGCCGCAAGCCGACCGCCGGTACTCACCATCCCTTGCGGCACAGCGATCTGTACACCTACAGCGCACTGGCGCACCGACACACACCGGAGATTGCCGCCTGCGCCCGCGCCGCGAGCGGCGTGGCGGCAGAGTTCGCCTTCGTTCCGCACTCCGGTCCGTTCGCCCGTGGTATTCACGTCACGGTGCAGGCGCGGCTCGAGCGGTCGCTCGACACCGCCGCCCTCCTCGGCCTGCTGCGCGAGTTCTACGCCGGCTCGCGCTTCGTGCGCGTGCTCGACGGCGCACCGCGCATTAAGGACGTGACGGCGAGCAATAATGCGCACCTCGGTGCGGTGAGCGACGGACGCACCGTGGCTGTGATGTGCGCGATCGACAATCTCACCAAGGGCGCCGCGGGCGGCGCCGTGCAATGGATGAACCGGATGTTCGGACTGCCGGAAACCGACGGCCTCACCGCCCCGGCACCCGGCTGGACCTGAAGCGAGCCCTCATGAGCGCACCCCAGAGCGAGTCCGCGATGCCGGCGCCGCCGAGCGGCGACGGCCTCGCGCCCGTCTACGCCCAGTATCCCTTCGAAGTGGCTCGGGCCGAAGGCGTCTGGCTCATCAATCCGCGCGGCGAACGGGTGCTCGATCTGTACGGCGGACATGCGGTCGCGGCCCTCGGTTACGACCACCCGGGCTGGACCGCGGCGCTTGCTGCGCAGGCGCACACCTGTCAGTTTCAGACCAACGCGCTGCCCATGGCCGTGCGCACGCAGGCGGCGCAGCGGCTGCTGGCATTCTCGCAGCTGGATTTCGCCAGCGTGTTCCTGGTCAACAGCGGGGCTGAGGCCAACGAGAATGCACTGCGCCTGGCGCTGCGCATGAGCGGACGTGAGCACGTCGCGGCGATCGAAGGTGCCTTTCACGGCCGCACCGCGGCGGCCTCGGCCGTCACCTGGGGTGCGCAGGCGTGGTACGGCTTTCCGCGCACGCCCTTCGAGGTCAGCTTCCTGCCGCGCGGCGATCTCGCCGCCATCGACGCCCAGGTGACCGAGCGGACGGCCGCGGTCATCGTCGAGCCGGTGCAGGGGCTCGCCGGGGCGGTCGATCTCGGGGCGCCCTACCTGGCGGCGCTGCGCGCGCGCTGTGATGCGGTCGGCGCGGTGCTGATCTTCGATGAAGTGCAGTGCGGGTTCGGCCGGGTGGGCGCGCCCTACGCCGCCGGGCTCTACGGCGTCATGCCGGACATGCTCACCACGGCCAAGGCGCTCGGCAACGGCTTCCCCGTCGCAGCCCTGCTCACCTCGGCCCGGGTGTCCGCCACGCTCAAGATCGGTCTGCTCGGCACCACCTACGGCGGCGGTCCCCTGGCCTGTGCGGCGCTGCTCGCCACGATCGAGGCGATCGAGTCCGAGCAGCTGCTCGAGAACGTCCGGCGCGTGTCGGCTCACATCCGGCGCACCTGCCTCACCGGCCCGGTCACCGCCGTACAAGGCGAGGGGTTCCTGCTCGGGCTGCGCACGCGCCGGCCGGCGAAGCAGGTCCACGCCGAGCTGCTGCGCCGCGGTGTCCTGACCGGCACCGCGAGCGATCCGGATGTCGTGCGCCTGCTGCCGCCATTCATCCTCCAGGAGGCGCACGTCGACACGCTGCGCCAGGCGCTGACGGACATCGGCGCATGAGGCGATTCCTCGACCTGGCCGACCTGCCCCGTGAGGAGGTTCTCGCGCTGCTCGCGCTCGCGGAGCGGTTGCAGCGTGCGCCGGAGCCGCAGGCGCTCGCCGGCAAGATCCTCGGTCTGCTGTTTCTCAACCCCTCGCTGCGCACGCTTGCCTCGTTCCAGGCGGGCATGGCGCTCCTGGTCTGCATCTCGTTCGTC
>JAJXWE010000090.1 GCA_021781775.1 Pseudomonadota bacterium
GCGCGTGTACGCGGCCCCGGTGCAGCTGTACGCCGGACTGGGCCTCGACGAGCTGCAACTCGAGCACGAGCTGCACCGCCTGGCCTACCGTCGGGTCGCCGTGCTGCACGGTCCGGGCACCTACGTCGCCGGCGCCGGGCAGCTCACGGTCGTGCTGCGCCCCGTGCAGTTCGCCGACCGCAGCCGCGCAGCGATGCTGCTGCGGGTCGGCTTCGGACCCGCTGGCATCCAGGATCTGCGCAACGGTGCCGGTGCACAGGTGCCGGTGGTGCGGCTCGATCCGCTGTTGATCGGCAGTATTTTCCCAAGTGATGGGGTTGATCGGATCGTAGTTACCCCGGAGCAGGTCCCGCCGCTGCTGCCCGCGGCGCTGAAGGCGATCGAGGACCGCACGTTCGATACCAACTGGGGCATTGATCCGCGCGGCATTCTGCGGGCCGCCTGGGTCGATCTCAGGGCGCATCACCTGGCCGAGGGCGGCAGTACGCTCACCCAGGAGCTGGTGCGCAGCTACTTCCTGAGCGATCAACGCACCTTCGGACGCAAGATCCGCGAGGCGATCATGGCCGTGTCGCTGACTGCGCACTTCAGCAAGGCCGACCTGATGAACGCCTACATCAACGAGATCTTCCTCGGTCAGGACGGCAATCGCTCGGTGCACGGCTTCGGGCTCGCGAGCGAGTTCTATTTCGGCGAGCCGCTCGATGAGCTCGACCTGCCGCAGATCGCGATGCTGGTGGCCATCGTGCGCGGTCCGACTTACTACGATCCGCGCCGCTTCCCGACCCGCGTGTTGACGCGGCGCAATCTGGTGCTGAAACTGCTCGCCAAGCGAGGTGTGGTCTCGCGCGAGCGGGCCGACGCGGCCATGCGCGAGCCGCTCGGTGTCACCCGGCACGCCTCCGGGGCGTACTACCCGGCCTATCTCGATCTGGTGCGCCGGACGCTGCGTCGCGACTACCCTGAGCGGGCGCTCACCGAGTCGGGGCTGCGCATCTACACCAGCCTCGATCCGCGGGTGCAGGAGATCGCCGAGCACGCGCTCGATGCCCAGCTGCACCAGCTCGACCGCACGCATCATTACGGCCGCGAGCATCTGCAGGGCTCCGTGGTGGTCACCTCGCCGCAGACCGGCGACGTGCTCGCCCTCGTGGGCGGGCGCGATGCGGACTTCGATGGCTTCAACCGCGCGCTCGATGCGCGCCGCTCCATCGGCTCGCTGGTCAAGCCGTTCATCTACCTGACGGCGCTCGAGACCGGCCAGTACACCCCGGCGAGCATCATCGAGGACGAGCCGATCGCGGTGCGCCTGGCCACTGGTCAGTACTGGCGACCGCGCAATTACTCGCGCATCTTCCACGGCCCGGTGCCGTTGGTGCATGCGCTCGGGGACTCCCTGAACGCCGCCACGGTGCGCCTCGGGATGAGCATCGGTCTCGGGCCCGTGACGCAGACGCTGCTGCGCTTCGGTCTGAAGAAAGTGCCGCAAGAGGTGCCGGCGATGCTGCTCGGGGCGAGCGATCTGTCGCCGCTCGAGGTCGCGCAGCTGTACAACGGGCTCGCCGACGGCGGGTTCCGCGAGCCGCTGCGCGCCGTGCAGGCGGTGGTGAGCGCCGACGGTAGGCCGCTCAAGGCGTTCCCCGTGCGGGTGACGCCGGTGGCCCCGTCCGGGCAGGTCTATGCGCTCACGACCATGATGGAACAGGTGCTCACCCACGGCACGGGCGAGCCCGCGGAGTCGATCCTGCCGCCGGGACTGGTCGCTGCCGGCAAGACTGGCACCTCGCAACGCGATCGCGACAGCTGGTTCGCCGGGTTCACCGGCAGCGATCTGGCGGTAGTATGGGTCGGGTATGATCACAACCAGCCCACCGGGCTTACCGGCTCGATGGGCGCGCTGCCGGTCTGGGCGCACATCATGGCCTCGATCGGCACGCTGCCGCTCAGCATGCCGCCCCCGCAGGGCCAGACCGACGTTTGGATCGATTTCGCGACGGGCCTGGCGACCACGCCGGCGTGCGATCCGGCCAACGCTGTCGAGGTCGCCGTGCCGCTCGGCACGCAGATCCCGGCGATGGCCGGATGCGGCCTGCTCGGTGGAGGTGGGTGATGGCTCTGGAGCGTTTTGGTCTTGCTCGCACCTTCGGCGTCGCGCTGTGCGCCGCAGCCGCGGTATCCGCGTGCGCGTTGGTCGGACCGCCATACTCGCCGAGCCAGCCGCAGTCGGGCTCGAGCGCCCGCCGCGGCAGCATCCCGCAGTCGAGTGCCGCGCCGCAGCCCGCGGTGGAGGGTGGGACCGCGACGGCCGTCGCGCCGCCGGCCGGGGCCGTCTCGGCGCCACCGCCTGCACCGCATTACCAGCTCGGCCCGGCGGCCCAGGCTCTGGTCGCTTCCGCGCATGCGCAGCAGCAGAGCGGTAACTTCGGGCTCGCCGCCGAGACACTCGATCGGGCCCTGTCGATCGAGCCGCGCAATCCCCTGGTGTGGCTCGCGCTCGGCCGCGAGAGCCTGGCGGCGGGCAATTCCGCGCAGGCCTACGGCATGGCGCGCAAGGCGCTGTATCTGGCGAGCGGGGACCCGTCCGCGCAGGCCTCCGCGTGGGGACTGATCGCCGCGACGCTGCGGGCCGAGGGCCACAACCAGGCCGCGCTCGCGGCCGAGCAGAAGGCGGCGCAGCTGTCGGTGCAGTGAGCGGCGGCAGCGCGCCTCACAGCGCGAGCGTAATGCTCACCGGGCAGTGATCCGAGCCCAGGATGTCGGGGTGGATCTCGGCCGCCTTGACCGCCTTGCGCAGGCTCGAGGAGACCAGCACGTAATCGATTCTCCACCCGACGTTGCGTGCCCGCGAGTTGGCGAAGTGGCTCCACCACGTGTAATGCCCTTTGCCCTGCTTGAACAGGCGGAACACGTCGATGAATCCTGCGTCGATGAAGTTCTGAAAGCCCTCGCGCTCCTCGTCCGTGAAGCCCTTCTTGCCGCGGTTCGGGCCGGGATTGGCGAGATCGAGCTCGGTGTGTGCCACGTTCAGGTCGCCGCAGAACACTACCGGCTTTTTCTTCTCCAGCTGCTGGCAGTGCGCGAGGAACGCGGGGTCCCAGTGCTTGTGCCGCAGCTCGAGCCGACTGAGATCGTCCTTGGCGTTCGGTGTGTATACGGTCACCAGGTAGAACTCGGGGAACTCCGCGCTGATCACGCGGCCCTCGCCGAGGCTGTCGCGGCCCGCATCGTCGGTGAATTCGTACTTGCGCGCGATCGTGCTCGAGAACCCGTTGGCCACCGACAGCGGCTCCGGCCGCGTGAAAATCGCCGTCCCCGAGTAGCCCTTTTTCTCGGCCGAGTTCCAGTACTCGTGGTAGCCGTTGACGTCGATGTCGGCCTGGCCGCGCTCGGCCTTGGTCTCCTGCAGGCACAGAATGTCCGGCCGATGTGTGTGTACGAGGCTCTGCAGCGTGCCCTTCTTGGTCACGGCGCGGATGCCGTTGACGTTCCAGGAGTAGATCTTGGTCATTGTGAGTGCGCAGCGCTCGCGGATGGGGAACGGGGCGCGCGAGCCCCGTGCGACTCGCGCGCAGCGGCTACGGTACAGGCGCCGGACCCGCTGCTCAAGGGCCGATCAGCGCCCGGGCACCGGCCAGACGCGCACCCCGGGGGTGCCTTGCATGCGCTGCCATACCTGCGAGTGACCGAACAGCGGCACGCCGAGATAGCCGCGCATGACGAGCTTGCGGCCGCCGTCGATGAGGCGCAGCTCGCAGCCGAACACGTGGCCGTTGCGCGGATCGAGGATGTCGCCGCCGACGTAACGTCCGTCCTGGTAGCGCAGGTGGCGCATCAGCAGCAGGCCGTTCATCGGCTGATCGTGGCGACTGCCCGAGCACGCAGTGCAGCGGTCCGTGCTGCGTTGGTCGCTCGGCGAGGCGGGCTCGATGCGCCCGTAGTACAGGCCATGATCCTCGAAGATCGCGATCAGGCCGAGCGGCTTGCCGGTGGCGCGGTCGATTGGTGCCCAGAGCCCCACCGGACTCGTCCAGCCCGTCGTGCCGCCGGCGGGCGCCACGGGGGCGGCGAGCGCGACTGACAGCAGGGCGAGCAGCGGCAGCAGGAATTTCAGAGGACGCATCGGGAAATATTAGCCGATCCGCGGCGACGCCGGTGACTCGCCGGCGGGCAGTCCGATGCGGTTCGCGCCGCGGGGCGAGCGATGCAGTCGTACGTCGTGGCGCACGCCGGACACCTCGATCAGCAGACGTTGACCCGACGCGTCGTTTTGCCGATGCTTTGGCCTCGTGCCCTGATCCATCCTGATCGTCATGCGAGCCTCACCCGTTCCGCCGCCTGTGTGGATGCTGCTGTTCGCGGCCGTCGAATGGCTGCTCGCCCGCCACGTCCCGCTGCTCAGGGATCCGACCGCGGTGCACGTCGTGCTGGGTGGGACGATAATGTTTGCAGCGCTCGTACCGCCGCTCGCCGCATGTGCCCAGTTCCTGCTGGCACACACTACGGTCAATCCGCACCGGCCGGAGAAGGCGGCGGTACTCGTGACCTCCGGGGTGTATTCCTGGACGCGCAATCCGATGTACCTCGGCCTGTGGTTGCTGTTGCTCGGCTGGGCGATCCGGCTCGGAGCGCTAAGCGCGTTCCTCCTCGCGCTGCTGTTCCTGCCGTTGATCAGCGCCGTGCAGGTTCACGCCGAGGAGCAGGCGCTGCAGCGACGGTTCGGCGTGGACTACGAGCGCTACCGGGGTCGCGTGCGGCGCTGGTTCGGACGGCGCGCACGGACCTGACCCGCGGGCGGCGCGCGCCGGATCCTGCTCAACGCTCGACCACCAGATCGGTGAGCGGGCGGCTGCAGCAGGCGAGCACGTAACCGAGGTCGATGTGCCGCTGCAGGATGCCGCCCTGGTGGCGCATGTCGACCCGCCCGCCGAGCAATCGTGTACGGCACTTCCCGCAGGTGCCGTCGCGGCACGAGGAGGGCATCGGAATCCCCGCGCTCTCGGCCGCCTCGAGCAGCGTCTGGTCGGCTCCACACTCGACGGTGCAGCCCGAGACGGTGAAGGTGATGCATCGGGTGGGTTCCATGCTGGGCACTTTCCCGGGCGGGCGCGCGGCTGTCAACCGGGCCGATCGCACCGCAGGGCGTACCGGTGCGCCGGGCGCATCACGCTCCCGTGAGGAGTTGGTGCACGTCTGCCGTGAGCACATTGGCGGGCGCCCCCTCCTGCGCCAGGAGGCGGGCCCGGCCGTCGCGCCCGAAGATGAACACCGCGCTGCTGTGGTCGACCTCATAGGCGCCGCTGGCATCGGGCTTCTCGTCGTGATAGGACACGCGGTAGCGCTTGATCACGCGAGTCAGCTGCGCGTGCGTGCCGCGCAGGCCGACGAACTGCGGGCCGAAGTCGTTCACGTACCGCTTGAGCACCGCCGTGCTGTCCCGGCGTGGATCCACCGTCACGAACAGGACGCGCACCCGGTTGGCCTGTGGACCGAGGTGCGCGAGCGCATCGGCGAGCGTGGCGAGGGTGGTCGGGCATGCATCGGGACAGTGCGTGTAGCCGAAGTAGAGCAGTACGACATCCCCGCGGTAGTCCGCAGCGCTGACGGGCTGCCCATCCTGGTCGGTCAGGTGAAACGCGAGCGGCGCAACCAGACCGCTGATGTCGATCATGTGATCCGGCAGCTGACGCTGCACGCAGCCGCCGAGTGCAAGCCCGAGCGCCGCGCTCGCCAGCATCGCGTGCAGTGCGCGGCGCCGGCTCATGCCGGCACTCCGGCCGAGGAACCGACGGCCTGCCGTGTGGCACTTGCGCCCGCGCTGCGCTCTTCGGCGAGGACGTGGTGCAGCACCACGATGGCGCCGACCGCGGACATCATGGCCGCCGGGATCCAGGTGAGCAGCCCGCCGATCTGCTGATCGAGCATGGGATTGATGGCCCAGGCCCGCCCGCAGATGGCGTAGATGTCGAACAGGGGCTTCGCTGACAGCGCGATGTAGGCGCCGAGGGCGATCTGCGGCATGGCGACGGCGGTGAGAATGATGCAGCGCATTCCATACCCCAGAGCGCTCGCGCCCTGCGCCTCGCGCGGGGCGAGCATCAGCCACCAGAAGAGGATGCCGTCGATCAGCATGCTCCAGTTCATCAGCAGGTAGCGGCGCTGATCGATCATGGCGGTGAAGTGGATGGAAGGCGTCAGCCAGAAGTAGATGAGCCCGACGAACAACACCGGGGCGAGCACCGGGTGCTGCAGGGCGCGCCAGAGCCGCCCGAGCGGCACGCGTACCCACGGCCGGCACAGCCATTGCCAGGCCGGCTCGGGAATCCCGGCGCGCAGCACCGGGACCGGCGCGGACAATACGAGCAGCGCCGGCCCGATGTGGTGCAGGATCAGGTGCTGCAGCCGGTGGATCCAGAACATGTGCTGGGCAAGGAAGTCGAAATACGTCTGCATGACTGCGTAGTTCAGCGCCAGGCCGAGGAGGAAAACGGCCGGCCGCCACCACCGGATCGCACCCGAGGTGCGCCGCAGCGCCACCAGGCCGCGCACGTACAGCGCCAGGGTGAGCGCGAACACCGCGCACGCCGTCGGCGAGAATTGCCAGGGCAGCAGATAGGCCAGATCGCTCACGCCATCCCCCGCACGGCCGCTCCGCCCGGAGC
>JAJXWE010000091.1 GCA_021781775.1 Pseudomonadota bacterium
GCTACGCCGGCGAGTACGCGCGGCTTGAGGTTCGAGGGCTCCGAATACGGACCGCGCCCCGGATGCGCCAGGAGCTTGCCGTCCGGTCCGAGTAAATACGCGTCCATGATCTTGCGCGCAATCGGCGCGGCGCCCGTGGAGCCCCAGCCGGCATGCTCGTCCAGGACCGCGACCGCGATGCGCGGGGCGTTCGCGGGGGCGAAGGCGATGAACCACGCATCGTCGCGCAGTTTCTCGAGCGTGCCCTTCGCCGTGTAGCTCCCCTCGTTCGAGGCTCCCTTGGCCTGCTCGCTCACCAGCTGCGCCGTGCCGGTCTTGCCGGCGATGGGGTAGGTGCTGTCACGCAGCTGCCAGTAGGCGGTGCCGCGGGGCTTGGTGGTCACCCCGATCATGGCCCGGACGATCACGTTCCAGGACGCGGGGCTGATCTGGCTGAGATTGCCCTGCAGCACGGGGCGTTTCCAGTGGATCTGACCCGTGCGCGCATCGCGGATCCCGGTGACCAGGCGGGGTCTGAAGTTCAGACCCCGGGCGGCCAGCATGGCCGTGTAGTGCGCGAGCTGCAGCGGTGTGGTGAGGAAGTAGCCCTGGCCGATGCCGAGGATCACCGTGTCTCCGGGGAACCATTCGCGCTGGGCGGGATTGCGGAAATGCGCCGCCTTCCACGCTTTGGACGGCACGAGTCCCGGCAGTTCACCGGGGATGTCGATGCCGGTGGGCCGGCCGAAGTCGAAATTCGGCAGCCAGCTCGAGATGCGATCGATGCCCATCAGGTGAGCGAGGCGGTAGAAGTACACGTCGCACGACATGATGATGGCCGTGCGCATGGTCATCTCGCCGCAGTACTCGTGCATGGCGTTGTGGTAGAGGTGGGCGCTGCCGGGCAGGTGATACGCGTAGGCGGCCAGCACGTGCTGGTGGGCGTCGATCACCCCATCGGTCAGCGCTCCGAGGGCCAGGGCGGGTTTGATGGTCGAGCCGGAGGGCAGCTCGGCGCGCAGCGCCCGGTTGAACAACGGCTGGCGCGGGTCCTCGAGGAGCGCCCGGTATTGCTTCTCGGTGATGCCGCGCGCGAACAGGTTGGGATCGAATGAGGGGGAGCTGGCCATGGCGATCACATCGCCGTTCCAGGGATTCAGGGCAACCACCGCCCCGTCGTGCCCCTTGAGCAGACTCTCGGCCACCCGCTGGACCTTGGCATCGAGAGAGAGAATGACATCGTCGCCCGGCGTCGGCGGCTCGACGCGCAGCTCCCGGCCGAGGGCGCCCGGCCTCTGGACCGGCCGCCCGAGCGCGTTCACCAGGATCTGGCGGTAGCCGTTGGTGCCGTGCAGCTGCTTCTCGTAGGCGGCCTCGACGCCGGTCTTGCCGATGACCGCCGTGCCGGCGTAGGCGGCCTGGTCGATGTGCGCCAGGTCGCTCGGGCTGATGGTGCCAACATAACCGACGGCGTCCACCGCCAGGCCGTCGAACGGATACCAGCGGGCCTGGCGCGGATCGATGTCGATGCCCGGGAATTCGTAGCGATGCACGGCGAAGCTCGCCACCTCGTCGGCCGAGAGATCGAGCCGGATGGGCACCGTGTCGAAGCTGCGATGCGATCCGATGGTGCGGATGAGCTCGGGCAGGTCGGTCTGCTGCAGCAGACCGAGACGCACCAGGTGCTCGAGCTCCGCCTGCAGCGCCGGCACCTCATCGGGAGTGAGCTCCAGGTCGAACGTCGGCCGGTTCGAGGCGATGACCTCGCCGTTGCGATCCAGGATCAGTCCGCGGGCGGCTGGAATCGGCACCGTGCGCACGCCGTTATCGAGCGAGAGCACCTCGTAGTAGTGCTGGCGGATGATCTGCAGGTAGTACAGCCGGCCGAGCACGGCCAGTGCCGCCAGCGCCATCAGCGCGCCGGCGAACCAGGCGCGGCGGATGAACATCCGCTGCTCGCGCCAGTGGTCCTTGATGCGGACGGGGGGCATTGCGCAGCGTGCCGCTCAGGCGCGCGGTCGGTAGGTTTGGGCGAGCGTCGCGGCGACCGGCGGCCACAGCAGCGCGCCGGTGAGCGCCGGCACCCAGCGCAGCGGCGTGGTGAGCGGATGGCCGCTCCACCCGTCGATCGCCCACAGCACGAATTCGTACAGCACGAGCACGACCAGCAGCACCAGTGCCTGCTGTACGAGCGGCTTGGTGCGGATGCGCTGGTGTTCGCGCACGCCGAGGTACGCCACCAGGGCGACGGCAAGCGCGTGCTCGCCGAGCACCGGGCCCTGGAAGGCATCGAGCAGCAATCCGCAGACCCAGCCGAGGCCGATGCCGGCGCTGCGCGGGGTCTGGACCGACCAGTAAAACACCACGAGCACGAGGAAATCCGGGCGGATGATGGCGAGCCAGGCAGGCAGCGGCACCAGCGTCAGCACCAGCGCCACCAGCACCGTCTTGGCGATCGCGCCGCGCGGCGAGGTGCTCATGGCGGGCTCCGGTGCGGGGCCGCAGTCGCGGGAGTCTTGGCTGTGGAGGGTGCCGGCACCGGTGCCGCCGGCGCAGTGCCCGCCGGGACCGTACCCGACGCAGTGCCCGCCTTGGCCGGTGGCGCACAGGCCGCCGGGGGCGGCTGCGGCGGCGGGGCCAGCGGCTGCGCGGCGGGATTGCCGGAGACCAACTGACCCTGGTGCGTCTGCACCGGGCCGGCGGGACTGCCCGGGTGGAACCACACCAGCATGACGGCGCGATCGGTCTGCAGGTGGGCGAAGGGTTGAGCCAGCACACGGCTCATCGGCTGGATGGCGCTGCGGTGAATCTGCGTGATCCGCGCCACCGGGTAACCGGACGGGAAGACTCCGCCGAGTCCGGATGTGACCAGGACGTCACCCGGGCGCACGTCCGCGTTGGCCGGCAGGTACGGCAGCGCGAGGCCGTCCGGATCGCCCGTGCCGACCGCGATGGTGCGAAAGCCCGTGCGCGCGATCTGCACCGGCAGGTCGTGCTCTGGATCGGTGATGAGCAGAACCACAGCGCTCCACGGGCCGACGCTCATCGTCTGTCCGACGACGCCGTGATCGTCGAGGACAGCTTGATTGCGGAATACCCCATTGCGCGTGCCGCGGTCGATCAGCACCCGCTGGCGCAGCCGGCTGAGCTCGATGTCGACGATGTTGGCCGGCAGCCAGCGCGCAGCGACCGGCGGCACCGAGTGCTTCAGGCCGAGCAGCGCGGCATTCTCGCGCGCCAGCGTGTCGAAGCGCAGCGTGCGGATCTCGAGGTCGCGCATCCGCGTGCGCAGCTGCTGGTTCTCCGCCTCGAGTGCCCGGCGCGAGGCGAACGAGCGCTCGAGCCACTGCCAGGCGGCGAGCGGGGAGTTGACCGCGACCTCAACCGGATAGGTGAGCGCCTGCAGCGCATAGCGCATCCGCTCCAGCAGATCCATGCGCTGGTCGAGCACCATGATCACGACCGAGACCAGCGCGTAGAGCGTGAACCGGAACCCCGGGGAGCCCCCGCGGCTGTGCTGCGATCCGCTTCGGGTGCCGAAACCCGCCACGGCGCGCGCAGCTACTCGAGCCCGAAGTGGCCGGGGCCCATCTCGTCCATCAGCTCGAGGATGCGCCCACCGCCGCGTGCGACGCAGGTGAGCGGGTCGTCGGCCACGACCACCGGCAGTCCCGTCTCCTCGGTGAGCAGCTTATCGATGTCGCGCAGCAGCGCTCCGCCACCGGTGAGCACGATGCCGCGCTCGGCGACGTCCGCGCCGAGCTCCGGCGGGGTCTGCTCGAGTGCCTGCTTCACGGCGCTGACGATGTTCTGCAGCGGCTCCTGCAGCGCCTCGAGAATCTCGTTGCTGTTCAGCGTGAACGCGCGTGGCACGCCCTCGGAGAGATTGCGGCCCTTGACCGACAGCTCGCGCACCTGTTGACCCGGGTAGGCCGAGCCGATCTCGATCTTGATGCGCTCTGCGGTCGCCTCGCCGATGAGTATGCCGTAATTGCGGCGCACGTAGCTCATGATCGCCTCATCGAAGCGATCGCCGCCGATGCGCGCGGAGTTCGCGTAGACGACTCCGTTCAGCGACAGCACGGCGACCTCCGAGGTGCCGCCGCCGATGTCGAGTACCATCGAGCCGCGCGCCTCGTGCACCGGCAGTCCGGCGCCGACGGCCGCCGCCATCGGCTCGCTGACGATCCCGACGTTGCGCGCACCGGCGCCCTCGGCCGACTCACGGATCGCGCGCCGCTCGACCTGGGTCGAGCCGAAGGGCACACACACCAGCACCCGCGGGGAGGGCTTGAGCATCCGGTTGCCGTGCACCTTGTTGATGAAGTACTGGAGCATCTTCTCCGTATAGGTGAAATCGGCGATCACCCCGTCCTTCATCGGGCGTACCGCGGTGATGTGTCCCGGGGTGCGCCCGAGCATGCCCTTGGCCTCCGAGCCCACCGCGACGATGACCTTGCCGCCGCGGGACGGTTCGTCCTGCACCGCGACCACAGACGGCTCGTTGAGCACGATGCCCTTGTCGCGGACGTAAATGAGGGTGTTGGCCGTCCCCAGGTCGATCGACAGATCGCTGGAGAAATAGCCGCGCAAGCGTTTGAGCATGAAGCTTCCGAGTGCGGATGGAGCGGTGGACGGAAGAGCCTCTGGAGAGGCACCTCGTATAAAGTGGCGCGTAATCTAGCAACCGATGGCACATTGAGCAAGGCAACATGTATGATTTCGAGCGGTAATCCCGCTGCGCTCGAACCACCGATGGCCCTCACCCGCGAACAAGTCGAAAACATCGCCCACCTGGCCCGCCTCGAGCTGGAGTCCGGCGAGATCCCGCAGTTCCAGCAGAGCCTCTCGCGCATCGTCGATTTCATCGGCGAGCTCGAGCGGGCGGACACCGCGGGCGTAGCACCCATGGCCCATCCGCTGCCGGGCCTCGCCCAGCGGCTGCGCCCCGATGCGGTCACCGAGCGGGACGAGCACGAGCTGTACCAGAGGAACGCCCCGCAGGTCGCCGCGGGGCTCTACCTGGTGCCCAAGGTCATCGAATGAGGCCCCCGAACCCGTGATTCACCGCCAAACCCTGACGCAGCTGGCTGCCGATCTGCGCGCCCGCAAGGTCTCCAGCGTCGAGCTCGTGCGAACGTTCCTGGCGCGCATCGAGGCGAGCCAGCCGGCGCTGAACGCCTTCGTGTCCATCACCGCCGAGCAGGCGCTCGCCGCTGCCGAGGCGGCCGACCAGCGACTCGCCGGCGGTGGCGGTGGCGCGCTGGAGGGCGTGCCGATCGGGCACAAGGACCTGTTCTGCACCGCCGGCGTGCGCACCAGCTGCGGCTCGCGGATGCTCGCGAACTTCGTCTCGCCCTATGACGCCACCGTGGTGGCGCGGCTGAAGGCCGCCGGCGCGGTGATGCTCGGCAAGCTCAATATGGACGAGTTCGCGATGGGCTCCTCGAACGAGACCAGCCACTTCGGCCCGGTGCGTAATCCCTGGAACACGGCGCTGGTTCCGGGGGGCTCCTCGGGTGGCTCGGCCGCGGCCGTGGCCGCGCGGCTGCTGCCGGCGGCAACCGCCACCGACACCGGCGGCTCGATCCGCCAGCCAGCCGCGTTCTGCGGCATCACCGGCATCAAGCCGACCTATGGCCGCGTGTCGCGCCACGGGATGATCGCCTTTGCCTCGAGCCTCGATCAGGGTGGAGTGCTCGCCGCGAGCGCCGAGGATGCTGCCCGGGTGCTGCGCGAGATGGCCGGGTTCGATCCACGGGATTCGACCAGCGTCGACAGACCGGTGCCGGATTACTTGGCCGGGCTCGGTGCGCCGCTGCAGGGCGTGCGGATCGGGGTGCTGAAGGAATTCTTCGACACCGGGCTCGATCCCCAGTACGAGCGGTGCGTGCGCGAGGCGTTGGCAGTGTTCGAGCGCCTGGGGGCGCGGCTGCGCGAGGTGAGCCTGCCGAACATTCCGCTGTCCGTGCCGGTCTACTACGTCGTGGCGCCGGCGGAGTGCTCCTCGAATCTGGCGCGCTACGACGGGGTGCGCTTCGGACACCGCTGCCGCGACCCGCGCGACCTGCAGGACCTCTATAAGCGGTCCCGCTCGGAGGGCTTCGGCGCCGAGGTCAAGCGGCGCATCATGACCGGCACCTACGTGCTGTCGGCCGGCTACTACGATGCGTACTACCTCAAGGCCCAGCGCGTGCGCCGCCTCATCACCGCGGATTTCGAGCGTGCCTTCGGCGAGGTCGACCTGCTGATGGGCCCGACCACGCCGACGGCGGCGTTCGCCCTCGGCGCCAAGACGGCCGATCCGATCACCATGTACCTGAACGACATCTACACCATCAGCGCCAATCTGGCGGGGCTGCCGGCGATGTCCGTGCCGTGCGGATTCACCGCGGGGCTGCCGGTCGGCCTGCAGATCATCGGGCCGCATTTCGCCGAACAGGCGCTGCTGCAGGCCGCGCACCGCTACCAGCTCGAGACCGACTGGCACCAGCGCATCCCGGAGCAGTACGCATGAGCGCCTGGGAGACGGTGATCGGGCTCGAGATCCACGCCCAGCTCGCCACCCGATCGAAGATCTTCTCCGGGGCCGCCACCGCCTACGGGGCCGCGCCCAACAGTCAGGCATGCCTGGTGGACCTCGGCTACCCCGGCGTG
>JAJXWE010000092.1 GCA_021781775.1 Pseudomonadota bacterium
GAGCACCATCGATACGATCTACTTCACCGAGACACTCTGGCAGTTCAAGGTGCTGGAACGGCTGACACCATTCGGCCGGAAGTTCGGCGACATGTCGCGCAAGCTGGTGTGGGGCCGCGCCTTGAAGGGTGTGATGAACGACAAGGCGAAGGCGGTTGCTCGCTATAACGCGTACATCGACGAGGTCAAGGCGGCGGTTCCGGCAGACCGGCTGCTGGTCTTCCAGGTCACCGACGGCTGGGCTCCACTTTGTCGGTTCCTCGGAGTTCCCGAGCCTCAGGAGCCATTTCCCAATCTCAACGACCGGGAGCAGATCAAGCAGGCGATTCGCGGCCTGATCAGAGGCTGCTACGTCACGCTTGCGGCTTACGTGGCCGGCGGTGCCGCGCTCGTAGCCGGACTCTGGTGGGCATTGCGCTGACAGGCCTTGCAAATACTCGCCGTCGCCTTGGCGAGCCGGCTGGCCGCGGACGCGTGGGACCTGTGCCACGCAGACGAGATCGAGCCACTGTCCGTCCGACAAGTCATTGATTGCTGAACACCGCGCCGTGCGGGATCGCACTCCCGTGCCAGCCATCCGGCCAGGCTCGGTTGAAATTGATGGTCGCTGCCAGCAGCGTCAGCTTCCCGGTGCGACGATCCACCGTGGCGAAGCGGACACAGGTATTGAGTGCTCCGTAGCCGGTAATGACGAGTCGATTCCCATCGGGCTCGAGTGCGAGCCAGTGCGGGTAGTCATCCGGCGCAAGCAGGATGCGACTGACCTCGCGGGGGTGCTCAGGATCCCGGAGGTCGAGACTCACAATGGCGTGCCCGCTCTGCATGGTTTCAACGAGATAGTGGCCCACGACCACGGGAACTTCGCAAGTCCGGTAGCCGAAGTCATAGATGTGCTGCAGTGTCGGGTTGGTGCCCGACAGCCCGCGCACCCGGAACAGTCCGCAGTTGAAAGTCGGCACGACCACGGTGGTGCCGTTCTGCAGGACACGAGGCTCTGAGGAATCCGCCGCCGTGTCGGTGAACCAGTGTGGTTGCGGTGGCAGTGGCATCGTCCTGATCAATTTGAGGTCCGAGAGTCGCCACACCTGCGCGACGTGGCTGACCTGGGCGCTCATCATGTCTGCGCTCCCGGTGACCACGCGATTGCGCTTCGCAACCACGGCGAGACTGTATGGGCGTATGTCGGGGTGCCCGGCTGTCGCTGCCGAGGCAACGCGTACGACCCGCCCCTGCGGATCGAACTCGACCAGGCCGCCGGCGGCGTGGTTGAAGCCACCGGAATATTGGAATGTCGCCAGCGTATCGCCGTTAGGCAGATAAGCAAAGGAATGTGGATTGCTGAGCGCGCCGATGCTGCCGAACTTTCTCAGCAGCCGAGGATGACGTGGATCGCGCAGATCAAAAACATAGGTCCGGTTTCCCAGCCAGTCGTTGGCGTATAGAACGTCGTTCGGGGGCTCTGAATAGTTCGTGTGATGCACCATCACGGCCCTTCCCACGGGCAGCATGGCAACGAGTCTGCCGAAGGCCGGACCCGGGCGAACGTCGAACACCGCCAGGAAGTCCCGACCCAGCCCCTGCTTCCTGCGCCAGGCGGCCCGATCGATCGGCGCAATGGCGCCCATCGAGGCATGCGGATGACTGGCCTCCATCGCCCAGACGAACAGATAATGGCTGCCCGCAGGCGTCGCGGCGGCGCACAGCTGGAGACCGGGGGCGAGAACAGCCACGAGCGCAATCGAGACGGTTGTGGCCCAATTCTTCCTGATCGCGTGGAATGGTGGCATCGCCCATGCTCCCCGGGCGCGGACGGCACCTGTGCCACCACGGCGGGAATGGTTCACGGCAGCACTTGATACAGCATTCCCATGCCGGCCTCCATGTGCTCGCTGACGTGGCAATGGAAGAGCCAGATGCCCGGGTTGTCCGGCCACATATCGGCAGTGACCATCTGTGCCGGTGCGAGCGAGACCACATCGGTTCGGTGGCCTCGAACCAATACGGTGTTGCCGTGCCAGTGCGGCGTGTGGGTATTGAGGCCCTCGCCGACAGTGATCAGATACCAGCGCACGTGCTCGCCCTTCTTGATGCGGATCAACGGGCCGTCGCCATACTGATAGCCATTAATGGTCGCGCGGAAGTTCTGCGCGACGAATCCGGAGCCGATGAGACTGAAATGGCCGTGCGGCCCCTTCGGTGTGCTCTCGAATCGGTTGACGTGCGCCGGGTCGTAGGTGAATTTTCGGATGTTGTGCCCCAGGAACCAGCTGTTGTTCTCGTCGTAGTACATGAAGAGCGCGACGATGTTGCGTGCTACGCCCTTGGGCCGCCCATCCGGCAGCGCCATGCCCTTGCGCGTCACGATGATGGCACCGATGAGCCCCGTGTTCACGTCCGCGAGCTCATGAACATGCGAGTGATACAGCCATACGATCGAACTCGGATCACGCGGTCCGGGACCGGCACTCGGCGGGACCTTCCACACGTATGTGAAGGTGTCGCCTGGCGCGACGCTGTCGCCCGGCTTCTTCGACTCGGGGATCCCGTCGTTGTACGGCGCGCCTTCCGAGGCCGCGGCATAGAGAACGCCGTGTGGGTGCATGCTACAGGGATGAGTCGTGTTGTTCTTGAAGACGACGCGAATCGTATCGCCCACTTCGGCGTAAATGATGGGTCCCAGCGTGCCAAGATAAGCATTCCGCTTCCGACGCGGCATCAGATGCGTGAAGGTGGCATCGGTGTAACGGCGATAGATCGCCTTGCGGTAAACCGGTCCGATCAGGTGCGGACCGCGGGTTGCGAAGAACTTGGCGTAGGCCTCCGCCATTCCGATTCTGTCGCCGCCGCCCGGCATGTAGTTCCAATTGACCTCATCGGCGGCAATGTAGTAAGTGCGCACGGTCGCGGTCGCAACGCCGCACGTCAGCACGACAAGGATGAGCGCGCAGAGTGCAGGTCGCAGCGCGCCGCGCGTTATAGCCCGTTTCATGTCAGCCCCCCAGGTGACTTCGGGTCACACAATTCTTGTTTGGAAGAAGGACCTACTGTTTGTGGATCAGTGATATCTCGACGAGAAGAGCGGTCGGCCCCCAGGATGCTCCGCCCTCGGCGTGGCGAGCTCAGGCAGCGTTTGCAGCCCGAATCTCGCTGAAAAGGCGCTCCCCGTGAATTCAGATTGATTTAAGACGACCACACGGACCAGGCTTTCCGTTGCCGCGGCGAATCCGACACCGTCGCTGTCTACCAGGTCAGCGCGTCCTTTTTTCTACCCGCACCCCCGATTTCGCGTATATCACTTGCGGCGACTGCGCGTCAATCTGAATCGGTGTTATCCAGAATCCGGCAGTTTCTCGTCGCAGGATTTGTCCGACCGTCGCCCGGTGCACCCGACAGATGCCGGCGAATCCTCGCACCGCGGCCGGCGGCGGACGGCCGTGTTATTGCAGCGCGACCGACGGACCGAGAAGAACCACCCAGGTGGCAAAGTCGTCATCAAAGTTCACGAAGCGATGCTCGGCTCCTCGGGGCACAAAGATCACGTCGCCGGTACGCAGCGTCGCACTCTGCCCGGCGCACATCAGTGTGCCTGTTCCGCTTGCGACGACGTAGATTTCGTCCCGCTCATGGGGCTCCTGGGGATCCGTGGGTCTCGGGCGATAGAAGCCCACGTCGCCGGAGGGCTCTTGGATGAGTCGGGCGTAAAGGGTGGCTCCGGATGAGACCGACTGCATCGCCTCGCTCAGCGTAATGGCTTTCATCATGATCCTCCGGCTACCCGTTTTTTGCTGACGCTCCGACGTAGCACTCGGATGCGATCGCTCAATCGTCCTGATGATGGAACCGCCACGTCGTTAGCGTCAAGCATTCCGCGCGATTTTCAGCGCTCAAGGAGTCGGACGAACATCTAACGCTGATTCGATTGATACTGTCGACATGTGCCGGGCTTGACACCACAGCATCGCGGGCATCAAATTACTAGACACTTAGTAATTGGGAGCCACGGTGCGACTGACGGACCGCGAGGTCGACGTGATGAAGGTGCTGTGGGAGCGCGGCGCATCCACCGTTGCCGAGGTGCACGCCGGCCTCGGGGGCGCTCTCGCCTACACCACGGTGCTCAGCATGTTGCGCACGCTCGAGCGCAAGAAAGCCGTGACCCGTGTCAAAGAGGGACGTGCGCACCGCTATGCCGCGAGGCTCGAGCGAGCCACGACCCAGCGGCGCGCCATCGCCGCCATGGCCGCCAAGCTCTTCCGGGGTTCTCTCGGCGGCCTGCTGGTCCACGTGGTGGAGCATGAGCGGCTGAGCAGGTCCGAGATCGCGCAATTGCGTGCACTGCTCGAGAAGCGCCGGCGGAAATCCCGATGATCAGTGCGGCGCTGTACGTTGTGATCGTCGGCGCGTTGCTCGCCGCCGCGGCGTGGATGGCCGAGCGCATTCTGGCCAGCCTGAGCGGGCCCCGGCGTGGCGCGTGGCTCGCCGCACTGCTGCTGTCGGTGGGACTGCCCGCCTGGCACCTGCCGCAAGCGCTTCCGGACCGCTCCCCGGTTCAATTGCCGGTCCCGCGCCCGCAGGCGCAACGCCCTCCGGCAAGCGCCATGGCTGTGTCGACTCACACACCGCACACGCAGTCAGCACCTGCGATGAGCGCACGACCGAGGTGGCGTCCGGTGAGACGGTTCTGGACCACTCCGGTGCGTGCTCGTCTGCGATTGGTTTTTCTGCTGGTCTGGGGCTTGGTGTCGCTGACCCTTCTGACGCGAACGCTCATCGCCACACGGGTATGGCGCCGCCGGATCCGGCAGTGGACGGTGACAGATCTTGACGGGGTTCCGGTCACCGTCACGGACGGCGTGGGACCTGCCGTGCTCGATCTGTGGCAGCCGCGCATCCTCATTCCGCAGTGGTTGCTCACGCAACCGCAGGAGCAGCGGGCCGCGGCGCTGGCGCACGAGCGCGAGCACGTGCGGGCCCACGATGTCCGCTGGCTTGCACTCGGCCGGCTGCTGGTCAGCCTGCTGCCGTGGAACCTGGCCTTGTGGTGGCTGTACCGGCGACTCCGGCAGGCGATCGAAGTGGATTGCGATGCGCGCGTGGTGCGCGGGGGATTGGAGGCGCTCGCGTACGGGGAGTCGTTGCTGGCACTCGCCACCACGGCGCCTTCGGCCGCAGGAGCGGCGATTGGGTTGTTTGAGCGTCGCTCGCACCTGGGCCGACGCGTGCGCATCTTGGCGATGCCGACACGGCGGTGGTGGCGATGGGCCGCGCTGCCGCTATATGCACTCGCGATCGGGGCGGCGCTGGCCGCCGGAACGTTCCCGGCCCCGTCCGTGGATGCGGCACTCGGCGCTCACAACGAAGCGCTCGAGACGGCCCGGATGAATGCCGCGCAGCGGCGCGAGATTCACATCGCCACGCGCCGCCTGCTGCGCAATGGCAGGCCGGACGCCTTGGCGGCCGCCGCGTTGCTCGTGCCGGTCGCTGATCTGCGCATCGTGCACGGCCAGCTCGTTCCTCCAGCCGACGCCGCGCAGCGAATTCATTGGCTGGCGCGCGCCGTGGCGATGGCACCCGAGCGACCCGATCTGCTCCTGCTCGAGATCAGCCAGTGCAGCGCCTGGCACCAAGTCCTGCCGTGTGACCGGGCGGCGCTCACCGCGCGCCTGCGCGCGCTGGATCCGGACAACGGCGCCGGCTGGCTGGGAGCGCTCGCCGACGCTGCGCAGCACAACGACAGCGCCGGCGTCGATGCCGCACTGGCGGCCATCGGCCGGACGCAGCACGTCGATACCTACTACACCCGCCTCACGGCGCATCTGACGGTCGCGCTGCATGCCATCGGCGGCGAGTCGGCGATGGACGCGTTGAGCTGGGTCGATGGACGGCTCGAGTCGGATTTTTTAGGTGGCGTCGTCGCACTGGCAACCGTCTGCAACGCGCAGGCGGGCCTCACGGCGCGGCGGGCGCAACTGTGCCGCGCCGCCAGCCTCGCGTTCGAACACGGCGACACCCTGCTCGTCAGCATCATGGGCAGCGAGATGGCGCAGCGGCTGTGGCCGGCCGGATCGGCGCCGCATCGTCAGGCCACCGCCACGCTACGCCGGCTGCGGTACATGGAGGCTCAATCCCGACAGCTGATGTCCCCGCCCGATCACCGGCTGCGGACGCTGCTCGATTGGATGGACGGCCGCTACGCCGTCCGGATCGTGCAGTGGGATACGCAGTACGCCCGCGAGCAGGACGTCCTGCGTGCTCAGCTGGTGCGCGCGGGCCTGCGTCCCGATCCGCCACCGGGCTGGCGAGACCCATATCGCTAGCCGGCGATGATCGACCCGTTGGCGCGACCGACTCTGCGGTACGGCGAGACGGTCGGATGGACTCAGTTCCGCCCCGAGTGTCCGAATCCACCCGCACCGCGGACGCTCTCATCGAAGGCCTCTACCACCTCGAGCGCCACCTGCACCACCGGCACCACCACCAGCTGGGCGATGCGCTCGCCGGGCTGGATGATGAACGTCTCTTGTGCGCGGTTCCAACACGACACCAACAGCTGGCCCTGGTAATCCGAATCGATCAGCCCGACGAGATTACCGAGCACGACGCCATGCTTGTGCCCGAGGCCAGAG
>JAJXWE010000093.1 GCA_021781775.1 Pseudomonadota bacterium
CTACCGCATCGTCGGGCCGGACGAGATAGACCGCGAGCCGGGGTTCATCAGCATGGACTCCCCGCTCGGCCGCGCACTGCTCGGCCGCCGGCTGGACGACGAACTCAGCGTAGCGCTGCCGGGCGGTACCCGGCGCTACGTGATCGTCGATATCTGCTACGTGCCGGCCTGATGGCCGCCGCTACCACAGCACACGCACGTTCTTGAACTGCCAGGGGTCCGAGGTGTCGATGTCCTCGGGGAACAGACGCCCGCGCTCGTGCAGCGGCGTCCAGTCGGTATAGCGACCGACGATGAGGCCGAGGTAGGGCCGGCAGATCTCGATGCTGCGCTGGAAGTCCATCTCCTCGGGCTCGACGAGGCCGCGGTTGGGGTTCTCCATCGCCCAGATGACGCCCGCGAGCACCGCGACGGTCACCTGCAGGCTGGTCGCATTGTTCCAGGGCGCGAGCCGGCGCGCCTCCTCGATCGACAGCTGCGAGCCGTACCAGTAGGCGTTCTTCTTGTGTCCGGCGAGCAATACCCCGAGCTCGTCGATGCCGCTGACGATCTCGTCCATCAGCAGCCGCTGGCGCTCCTGCTGCACATAGTTGCGCCCGAGCAGTTCGTGCACCGACATCACCGCCTGGTCGCAGGGGTGGTAGGCATAGTGCACCGTCGGGCGGTAGGCCACCTGCGAGCCCTCGCGCACGGTGAGGTAATCCGCCAGCGAGATCGCCTCCCCATGGGTGATGCAGAAGCCGTGGAAGTGGCCTGCCAGCGGCGTCCAGGTGCGCACGCGCGTGCCCGCACCGGGCTGCATCAGGTAGATCGCCGCCTGACATCCGGTCTCGTGCCGCTTCCCGTCGCGCGGGAAATTGCGCTCGTGCGTCCCCCAGCCCATCTCGCTCGGCTGCGAGCCCTCGCTGACGAAGCCGTCGATCGACCAAGTGTTGACGAACTCGCCCGGCTCCTTCGCCACGCCGGTGCGCTGCGTGTCGCGCTCGGCGACGTGGATGGTCTTCACGCCGAGCTGGCGCGCCAGCGCACCCCACTCGGCGCGCGAGGCGGGTGTCGCGGTGTGCACGCCGGTGTCGGCCGCGATATTGAGCAGCGCCTGCTTGACCAGGTGGGAGACCAGGCCCGGATTGGCGCCGTGGGTCAGCACGGCCGTCGGCGAGCGCTCATTGCCCTGGCGCAGCGCGAGCGCCTCCTCGCGCAGCGCGTAGTTGGTACGCCGCCCCGCTGGCACGGTGGGGTCGGTGTAGCCACCGGGCCAGGGCTCGATGCACGTGTCCAGGTACATCGCGCCCTTCTCCCAGCACAGCTTGATCAGCGCCAGGCTGGAGACGTTCACCGAGACATTGAGGAGGAAATCCCCGCGCCCGATCAGGGTGCCAAGCACGCGCCGATAGTTCTCGCGCGTCAGCGTCTCGCGCACGAAGCGCACGCCATACTGCGCAGCCTCGACGCTGCCCTTGTCCTCGGCCGTCACGATGGTGATGCGCTCGGCCGAAATGCCGATGTGCCGCAGCAGCAGCGGCAGAGCACCCTGGCCGATGCTGCCGAACCCGACTAGGACGATGCGCCCGGGAAACTCGATGTGGATCTTGTGTTCGCTCATCTCGCTCATGATTACCCGATAAATACAGCCGAGGGCGCCTGGGGCGGGACAGGCGATCCGGCGCCGACGCCAGCGCGGAGGGTATCAAAGCGCGGCGATCGACGAAACGCCGACCTCAGCACTCGCGCCAGTGGGGCGGATACGTGCGCTCGTAGCCCGGCAGCGTCGCGATGCGCTCTAGCCAGCGGCCGAGGGCAGGATAGTTGACCTCCACCGGCATGAAGCGCGAGGCGAGCTCGCGCGCCGCCGGTCGCTCCAGCGCGCGCTTCAGCAGCTGTATGCCCGGGAAAATCACCATGTCGACCGCCGAGAAGCGCTCACCGACCACCCAGTCGGACTTCGACAGCCGTCCCTCGATCGTGCGCGCCTCGCTCGCCACCGCGTGCATGGCCTGGGTGATCTCCTCGCTGCGCAGATCAGCGTTGCCGGCGAACACCGCGCGGGTGATCGTGCGCAGCTGCGGCTCGATGTACGCCTGGTACTCGCAGATCACCCGCATAATGGTGCCGGCTTCTTCGGGGCTTGCGCCGAAGATGGGCGGCTCGGGGTACTTCAGATCGAGGTAGTAGAGGATGGCGAGGGACTCGAAGCAGATGTAATCGCCGTCCTTGAGCACCGGCACGCGCCCGCGCGGGTTCATCTGCAGCATGTGCGGGGACTTGTGCTCCTGCTTGGAGAACTGCAGCAGGTGCGCCGTGTAAGGCAGGCCCTTGTGCTCGAGCGCGAGCAGCACCCGCCACGCGTACGGACTGCCGCTGCCCCAGTAGACCTCGATCGCCATCCGTCCCCCCTGTGGTTGCCCCGGAATTGTACCGGGTTCCGGGCGGCCGGTGCCGCGCGGCGCTCGCCGCTGCCGCCCGTTCGCCCGCGACGCCCCCGCTGCATAGAATGGGTCCGGCACCGGCGGCTCGCGCCGCCGCGACGGCGGGAAGCACATGCTCGACACATTGATCAGCGCGCAAGAACTGGCCCGGCGGCTCGGGCAGCCCAGGCTCGTCGTGATCGACTGCCGTTTCGATCTGGCCCGGCCCGACTGGGGCGAGACGGCCTATGCCGCGGCGCGCATTCCGCAGTCGCGCTATGCGCACCTGGACAGAGATCTGTCCGGGCCGCTCTCGAGTGCGAGCGGACGGCACCCGCTACCGACGCCGGCGGCGCTCGGCGAATGCTTCGGCCGCTGGGGGATCGAGGCGGACACGCAGGTGGTCGCGTACGACCAGGGACCCGGTGCGTTCGCCGCCCGCCTGTGGTGGCTGTTGCGCTGGATGGGACATCGGCGCGTCGCGGTGCTCGACGGCGGATGGGCCACCTGGCAAGCCGAGGGCTTGCCGCTCGAGAGCGGCGCGCCCGCCGCCGCGGGCGCCCGCCGCTTCACCGGCCGACCCGACCCGCGGCTGCTGGCCGATGCGCCCGAGCTCGAGCGAGCGGTCGCGGCGGGCGAACTCGAGCGAGGCGAGCGGCTGTTGATCGACGCGCGCGGGGCGGATCGCTTCGCGGGGCGGAACGAGACCCTCGACCCGGTTGCCGGACACATTCCCGGCGCGGTGAACCAGCCCTTCACCGAGAACCTCCAGGAGGGCCGTTTCCGCGCCTCGAGCGCGCTGCGCGCGCGATACCTGCAGATCCTCCGCGGCCGCACCGCGAGCGAGACGGTATGCATGTGCGGCTCGGGGGTGACCGCCTGCCACACGCTGCTCGCGCTCGAGATTGCCGGCCTCGGCGGCGCGCGGCTCTACGCCGGCTCGTGGAGCGAGTGGATCCGCGATCCGGCGCGGCCCGTCACCCGGGACGGCTGAGGGGCGGCGCTGCCGAAAATTTTTCCCGCGGGACTTTCACTGCAGCACCATTTTGATATCTTGCGCGGCGAACGCACTCCCGCGCGTCGTACGGAAATCACCGACGTGGCCGTAGATCCCAAGAGCATCGGCACCCCCCAGTACAACCCTACCGCGCCCTGGCGCATCGAGGACTCCCTCGAGCTCTACCATGTCAACGCATGGGGCAAGGGTTATTTCGGCATCAACGCGGCCGGCCACGTCGTCGTGCGCCCCGATACGATGCCCGGGAGCGACATCGACCTGTACGAGGTGATCGAGGGGCTCGAGGCCCGCGACCTCACGACGCCGGTGGTGGTGCGCTTCTCGGACATCCTCGCGCATCGTCTGAAGCATGTGCACGATGCGTTCGCGCAGGCGATCGCCGAGAACGACTACCGCAACCGCTACGCGGCGGTGTTCCCGATCAAGGTCAATCAGCAGCGCCTCGTGGTCGAAGAGGTGTACCGCTACGGCGCGCAGTTCGGCTTCGGGCTGGAGGTCGGCTCCAAGCCCGAGCTGCTCGCCGTGATGGCGATGACCGAGAACGCCTCGGACCGGCTGATCGTATGCAACGGCTTCAAGGACGACAGCTACATCGAGGCGGTCACGCTAGCGACGAAGCTGGGTCGGACCATCATCCCGGTCGTCGAGAATTTCGACGAGCTGGCGCTCATCCTCAAGCACGCCGAGAAATACCGGGTGCGCCCGCGCATCGGTGTGCGCGTAAAGCTGGTGACGGAAGGCTCGGGAAAGTGGCGCGACTCGACCGGTGAGAAGTCGAAGTTCGGCCTGTTCATCACGGAGATTCTAGAGCTGGTGCGCGAGCTCAAGGCACGCGACATGCTCGACTGCCTGCAACTCGTGCACTGCCACCCAGGCAGCCAGCTGCAGGACATTCGCCGCGTCAAGGACGCGATCAACGAGCTCGCGCACGTGTATGCGGAGCTGAAGCTGATGGGCGCGGGCCTGCAGTACATCGACGTCGGCGGCGGGCTCGGGGTCGATTACGATGGCAGCGGCACCAACTACTCCTCGTCGATGAACTACACGCTGAACGAGTATGCGAACGACGTCGTGTACCGCATCGCGAGTGTCTGCAACGCGCGCGCAGTGCCGCACCCGATGATCATCAGCGAGTCCGGGCGGGCGGTCGCCGCCTATCACAGCGTGCTCATCTTCGACGTACTCGGCTCCTCGGCGCTCGACAAGTTCCGCGTGACCGGCCGCGAGGAAGAGGACTACGGCGGCGGCGATGAACTGCCCCAGCCGGTGCACGACCTGTTCGAGGCGTTTCGCTCGGTCAGCCGGCGGCGCCTGGTCGAGTGTTATCACGATGCGCTCACCGCGCGCGACCAGGTGCTGCAGATGTTCAACCTGGGGCTGCTGTCGCTGGAGTTCCGCGGCCTCGCCGAACGGCTCTTCTGGGCCACCTGCGCCAAGGTGCGCGACTGCTGCCGGCGCCTGGAGCACCAGCCGGAGGAACTCGAGGGGCTCGAGTCGATTCTCTCGGACACCTACTTCTGCAACGTCTCGGTTTTCCAGTCCCTCCCGGACAGCTGGGCGATCGATCAACTCTTCCCGATCATGCCCATCCACCGCCTCGATGAGCTGCCGACGCGCACCGGCGTGCTCGCCGACATCACCTGCGATTCCGACGGCAAGATCGATCACTTCGTTTCGCTGCGCGACATCAAGCACACTCTGGAGCTGCACGAGCTGCATGCCGGCCAGCGCTATTACCTCGCCGCCTTCCTGGTCGGGGCCTATCAGGAAACCCTCGGCGACCTGCACAACCTGTTCGGCGATACCCACGTCGTGCACGTTCGCCGGCACGACGAGGGCGGCTGGTGGATCGAGGAAGTGGTCAAGGGCGACACGGCCAACCGCGTGCTCGAGTACATGGAGTACGACGTGGCGGAGCTGTCACCGGCCCTGATGCGCGACTGCGAGCGGGCGATCCGCGACGGACGGATGAGTCTCGCCGAGAGCCAGGTGCTCAAGCGCTTCTACGAGAGCGAGCTGGACGGATACGCCTACCTGGAGCCGGCGGGAAGCTAACTGTTGCGTCGCTGCTACAGACTTCGGGTGGCTTCGCCCGAGTCGACCCGCCAAGTGTTTGCGTCCCGCAAAAGCCGGGAGTAGCATCGGTCCGGTCCCAGTCCGCAGTGGATTGATCACGTTTGAGTTTCCGACTCCTTCGATCCGCTCCGCTTCGCGCATCCTCCTTGGGTGAGCCTCTCGCAGGCTTCTGGGCCAGGGGCGGTGTTGGTGCACCCGGCCCAAGCATGTCCATCCACGCCCTGTCCTTCCCGACTGATCCCGCGATGCCCGCCACCGACGCGAGCGGCCGGCGGATCGCGCTGCCAAGAGAGACTTCCGGATGACGACGATTTATGTAGGCAATCTGCCTTTCAACGCCACCGAGCAGGATGTGAAGGCGCTCTTCGAGCGTCACGGCAAGGTGGATTCGGTCAAGTTGATCAACGACCGGGAAACCGGCAAGCCACGCGGTTTCGGCTTCGTGGAAATGGCGCCGGGCGAAGCGCAGGGGGCGATCCAGGCGCTGAATGGCTTCCAGATGGGCGGCCGCGCGCTGCGGGTGAACGAAGCCCAGGAGCGGGCACCGCGTCCCCGTTCCGGCGGCGGTCCGTTCCGCCGCTGAGCGACACCACGACGACCGCCGCGCAGCGCGCGGCGGTCGTCCTGTCTTGGACTCCTCGAGCCGGCCCGGCGCAGGTCGACGGGCCGGTGCGATTCAGCCATTGCCGGCGTGACAGGCCCGGCCATGGCCCGGAGACGGCCACCTAAAAGCTCCGCCGCAGCTCCAGCGGGGTTTTTTTTGGCCGCGTACCCGTCCACAATGGCAGCCCTCATGCGAGCGCCTCCGAAAGCGGCCCCGGCCGCCGCGACCGCCCTGGCTGCCGTGGTACTGCTGGCCGGCTGCGCCACCACGAGCGGACGGCATTCCACGGCCATCTCGCTCGACACCATCCTGGCCGGTCCGCGGCCGGCCGCCGAGCGGCTCCTCGACCAGGAGCGCCACCCCGCACAGACTCTGCTTTTCTTCGGTCTGCGCCCCGAATCGCGCGTGCTGCAGGTCTGGCCCCACTCCGGCTACTACACCCGCATCATCGCCCCGCTGCTGCGCGGCCGGGGCCGGCTCTACACGGCGCTGATCGATCCCGGT
>JAJXWE010000094.1 GCA_021781775.1 Pseudomonadota bacterium
TGGAGAATTTCAATCTGGCGCTGCGTTTCGTGCGATACGAGGCGCGCACGCACACCATCCGCCAGTACACCGGGCTGACCGATCACCGGATCCGCAAGCTCTGGCAGCGCTACTGTGGCGGCGCACATCGTCTGCCGCGTCATCGCGGCAAGTCCCCGCAGCAGGCGGGCTACTTCAGTCGCGGTGCGCGCGTGCGCACCGAGGCGTCTCTCCTGGCGGGCATCTATTGCGCCTGCGGTCTCGTCGGGGAGCGGCCGGGGACGAAGCAGGCGCCGCTGCGCCGGCACGCCGGGGCGCTGCTGTGCGACGTGTACGACTACTACGCCAAGGTGGTCCCGCAGCCGGCGATCTCCTTCGAGCATGCGCTGTTCCTGGTGCAGTGCCTGCGCTCGGGCGAGCAGCTGGCGGTGCGCCGCTGCGCCAAGTGCCGCGGTCACATGGTCGTGGAGCGATTTCCGGTTCGTCGCCGGTGGTGCGATCATTGCGCACCCCGAAACCGAAGCGGGGGCCGCGTGGCGCGCGAGCGTCATCGGCCTGCCCGCGTGCCATGACACCTGACCGACCGAATTTCTACTCCGGCACCTACATCGATCGGCGCACCGAGATGCGCGAGCAGACCGACTGGCTGACCAGCGCGCTCGCCGATCCGCAGGCCCAGTATCTGCTGACCCGGGACACCCGCCAGCTGCTGCACGCTGAGCCGCAGCCGCGCATCGCATTCGTCTCGAGCCGTCATGCCGCGGTGGCGGCGGCCGAGCCGGACCGCTTCGTGCTGCTCGGTTGGTTCCGTGAGCGGCGCTGCCTGCTGCTGACGCTGCCACCGCAATGGCCGGATGCTGACCTGCCCGGCGGCGCCTCGTTCCAGGAATTGCGCCCGCTCTCGCCGCAGCTCGACGCCGAGGAGGCTGGGCTGCTTGCTTACGCGCGGGCGCTGTCTGTCTGGCGAGCGCGGCAGCGCTACTGCGGCGTCTGCGGCGGGCCGACGGCACCGGCGCGCGCCGGACACAGCGTCGTCTGTGCCGATCGCAACTGCGCGCAGGAGTATTTCCCGCGGCTCGATCCGGCCATCATCGTGCTGGTCAGCGACGGGGAGCGGGCGTTGCTCGGCCGGCAGCGTACCTGGCCGCCGGGCCGCTACTCGACCATCGCGGGCTTCGTCGAGCCCGGCGAGAGCCTCGAGGATGCGGTGCGGCGGGAAGTCATGGAGGAGACCGGCGTTCAGGTACTCGGTGCCCGCTACGATTCGTCGCAGCCGTGGCCCTTCCCGGCCTCGCTCATGGTCGGGTTCCAGGCGATCGGGGCGCCCGACCCGGTGCGCGTCGGCGGCGAACTCGAGGACGCGCGCTGGTTCTCCCGCGCAGCGCTGCTCGCCGGTGAGGTCCAGCTGCCGCCGCCGCACTCGATCTCCCGGCGACTGATCGACGGCTGGCTCGGAGCGCGCCGCTGATGTGCCTGCTGGTCGTGGCCTGGCGCGCCCATCCGCGCTATCGCCTGATCGTCGCGGCGAACCGCGACGAGTACCACGACCGGCCGGCCGCCCCCCTGTCGCCCTGGCCGGAGCCCGCCGGGCTGCTCGCCGGGCGGGACCTGAGGGCCGGAGGCACTTGGCTCGGCATCGACGGTCACCGCCGCTTCGGGGTCATCACCAACTACCACGAGGGGCAGCGCCCGCCTGAGGACGCCCCGACGCGTGGTGGCCTCATTCCCGGCTACCTTACCGGCGGTCGCGCGGCCGGGGACTATCTCGGCGCGCTCGAGACGGATGCCGGCCGGTATGGCGGCTTCAATCTGCTACTCGCGGACGCCGATTCGCTCTGGTACGGCTCGAACCGCGCCACGCCATTCGCGCGCCGCCTGGAGGCGGGCGTCTACGGCCTGTCGAACCATCAGCTGGACAGCCCGTGGCCGAAGCTGACCCGGGTGCGTGGCCACTTCGAGCAATGGTTGCGTGGGACGGCGGGGTCCGCCGCTGAACCGCACGCGCTGCTCGAGATCCTCGCCGACCGCCGTCCCGCCGGGGACGAGGCCGGTGAGCCGGGTGGTGCCGCACTGAGCGCCCGTGACCGGGCGCTCAGTGCGCCGTTCGTCGCGCACCCGCAATTCGGGACCCGGTGCTCGACGGTGCTGCTGCTCGAATCCAGCGGCGCGCTGCGGATGTGCGAGCGGCGTTTCGATCGTCTCGGCCGGCCCGCAGGGTTCAGCGAGTACCGGCTCGAGACGGGGCAATGGTGCACGGCGGTGCGGGAACCGGCGCCTTCAGGCACGGTCATGACAGATTACAATGAAGATTGCAGGGCCGGCCGGCCGGAGTCCGAAAGTTAAATGGCGCGTCGCAACCGGTTTCGCGGGGCTCGATGGGCGCGAGCCCCGATCATGCTCATATTGCTGCTCGCCGCCGTGTCCGCGCAGGCCCGCATCGCGCTGACCATCAACGGCGTGACCGGCAAGCTGCGCGCCAACGTCCTCGCGTATCTGAGCTTCGAGCGGTACCGGAACAGCCGCACCCTGGATGCCGAGACCGTCGAGCGGCTCGAGAATCGCGTGCAGAGCGAGGTGGGCACTGCGCTCGAGCCGTACGGTTACTTCCAGCCGGACGTGCACGCGATCGTCAAGCAGACTGGGCCGAAGGACTGGCGCGTCGTGCTCGACATCGACCCCGGTCCGCCGGTCATCCTGCGCACCGTCGACGTGCGCATCAGCGGCCCCGGTGCCGACGACCCGCTGTTCACGCACATCACCGGGGACTTGCCGTTCCACCCGGGGGAGCGGCTCAACGAGGCGGCCTACGAGCAACTCAAGAGCGAGCTGCTGCAGACCGCCGCCACCTACGGCTACATCGATGCACGCCTGACGCGCCACGAGGTGCAGGTCGATCCGCCCCGGCACCGCGCCAGCATCCTCCTGACGCTCAGCACCGGGGTGCGCTACCGCTTCGGCGCGACGCAGATCGATCAGACCGCCGTACGCGACGGGCTGGTGCGCCGCTATCTGCGCTACCGTCCCGGCCAGCCATTCGATCTCAGCCAGATGCTGCGCACCCAGTTCGTGCTCGACGACAGCGGGTATTTCTCCGACCTGACGGTCGTGCCGGCGGCGCCGGACAGGGTGAACCACACCGTGCCGGTGAGCATTCGCGCCAAGCCGAGCCGGCGCAACGTCTACTCCGTGGCGGGCGGCTACGCCACCGACACCGGCGCGCGCGGCATTCTCAGCTGGCAGGACCGCCGGGTGAATGCGGCCGGCGACCGGATGAGCATCGACCTGGAAGCCGCGCAGGTCACCAAGTACAGCCTGCAGAGCCGCTACGTCATTCCGATCGGCGATCCGGCCACCGAAAGACTGAGTTTCCTGGCGAGCGTCGAGCAGCGCGAGCTCGCCGCCGTCACGGCGCGCACGATGACCTTCGGCGCCCGGCTGACCCGGGTCACCGGCCGCTGGCAGACCGTGTGGTTTCTCGATGCCGTGCATACCACCGGATCGGTCATTGGGCCGATCTGTCCAGTCGGCGTGCTGGTCATCGCGAAAGGGAAATGCACGGTCTCGAGCTCACTCAGCGTGACCGCGCCGAATGCCATCGCCAGCGTGGTGGACAACATGCTCATACCCGGCGTGGAGATCACTTCCGTGCCAAGCGGCTACTTCGGCGAGCCGGTCTTCGCCCACGGAATATCGGTGGAGCTGCGTGGCTCGCACGGCGCGCTCGGCTCGAAGGCCGATTTCGTGCAGATTCACGTCGCGCTGGAGCGCGTGTTCAAGATCGCACCCGGCTGGCACCTGCTGCTGCGCGACGCATTTGGCGCGACCGCGGTGTCGGATTTCAATAGCATGCCCCCGGTGATGCGCTTCTTCGCCGGCGGCGAGGGCAGCGTACGCGGATTCGAGTACAACTCGCTGTCCCCCGACCAGACGTTCTTCGCCACCGGCATCTACAAGATCACCAACCCGAACACGAAGGCGGTCACGAGCTACACCTGCTATGCCGGCGCGACTGCCCCTGCCGGTGCGATCAATCCCGCGCAGTGCGTGCTGCCACCGGAGCAGGCCGGCGGCAAGGACATGATCAGCGGCAGCATCGAAGTCGATCGCAACCTGCCGCACAATTTCGGGATCGCCGCGTTCTTCGATTACGGCAATGCGTTCAACAGCTTTCACATCCCTCACCTGCTGCAGTACGGCGCCGGGATCGGCTTTCGGGTGCGGCTGCCGGTCATGACGCTCGGCATCGACGTGGGCGAGCCGTTGTCGCAGCCGGGCAGCCCGCGGCTGTACATCAACTTCTCGCCACGGTTGTGAGTGGGCCGGAGCGATGCGCCGATTTCTGACATTGAGCGGTCTGTTGATCGTGCTGGTGACGGCACTCGCCGCCGCGGGCGTCTATTTCGTCCTGTTCACCCAGAGCGGCCTGCGCTTCGTCGTGGCCCATCTGCCGCAGCGCTTCGGCACGGCCGAGGTGCGCATCGAGCACGTCAGCGGCACGCTCGCGACGGTGGTGCATGTCCAGCGCGTCGTGGTCGATCAACGCCACGTCTACGTGCGCCTCGAGGGCATTGCCACGCGGGTGCGGCTCTCGGCGCTGTCCTGGCGAACGCTGGTCAGCCGCGACACGACGGTTGCCGACGCCTACGTGCGCATAAAACCCGTGCCGCCGCTGCGCGCGGCGCACCCGCAGTTCTTGCCCTGGTGGCTCGGCGTCCACGTCGCGCACGGGCACGTTGGCGCACTCGCGGTGGTTCTGGAGAACGGCAGACGCCTGCAGGGCGAGGACCTCGACGGATCGGTGCAGATCACCCACCGGGATCTGCGCGTCGCCCATCTGACGCTGCGCACGGGCCAGACCACCGTTGCACTCGCGCTGCGGCTGCACGCCGCGCGGCCGATGCGGCTGTTCGTGCGCGGCAATTTCACCTGGCGGCCGCGCGGCGGTCCGCCCTGGGTGGGCAGCGCCGCGCTACAGGGTGATCTCGCCCGGCTCAGCGCCTCGGCGCACCTGCTCGCGCCATTCAAGGCGGCACTGAACGGTGAGCTGCGCGGTCAGAACGGGCGCTGGACGGTGCGCAGTGAGCTCGGTGTGCGGGACTTGGACCTGCGCGCCTGGCACCGCACTGACCGCTTCGGCCGCATCAGCGCACAACTCGCTCTGACTGGCGGCACCGACGCTTTCACTCTGGGGGGAACGGTGAATCCGGCCGGGCTGGGGATCGGGGCCTTCCACGTCGAGCTCGAGGGCGCATACGCCGATGGTGTGTTGAAGGCGCGCCACATGGCGGTCCGGAACTTGGCCTCGGGTGCGACGCTGAGCGCTGCGGGCACAGCTCACTTTGCCGGCGGGCGGCCCGATCTGGCCCTGCAGGGTGATTGGCGCGCGCTGCGCTGGCCGCTCGGCGGGACCGCGCGCTTTCAGAGCCCGTCGGGGCAGTTCACGCTTGCCGGCCGCCTGCCGTTCGCCGTCACGGCCCAGGGTCTGGCCCAGGTCGGGCCGGGGGCGCCCATTCCCGTGACCGTGACCGGCACGGTCACTCGCACGGGTCTGTCGGTCGAGCGCTCCACGCTGGGGATGCTCGGCGGTCAGCTCGCCGTGCGCGGCACGTTGGCTTGGCTGCCCGTGAAGCGCTGGTCAGTGCAGCTGCGCGGCAGCGGGATCGATCCGGGCGAGGTGCGACCGGCCCTGCGTGGGCGCATCGGCTTCGCGCTGCATGCCACGGGCGAGGGTTTCGGCGCCACCGCGCCGCTGCGGGTGCACATCGAGCAACTCTCGGGCCGGGTTCGCGGCCAGGCCGCCAGCGGCGGCGGCCGCATCGCACGCGATCAGGGCGTCTGGTCGTTTCAACACCTGCGCGTCGATCTCGGACAGACGCGCCTCGCCCTCGACGGACGGGTCGGCCACCACGTGAGTCTGCGCGTTGCGCTCGCCGGTGATCTGCACCTGCTTTCTGCAGCCGACCGCGGGCGCATCGATGTGGCCGGGTCGATCGACGGGCCGCTCGCCGCACCGCAGGTCCGGGCCTCGGTGCGGGGATCGGCGCTGCGGGTCGGTGCGAATTCGCTGGCCTCGCTGGCCGCCCATATCGATTTTGATCCGACGTCCCAGCGTCCCTCCAACGTGACCGTGCAGCTGCGTGAGCTGCGGTCGCGGCATCGGCAACTGCGCAGTCTCGACTTCGCCCTCAGTGGACCGGTCTCGCATCTGGTCGCCCGTCTCGAGGCGAACGCCCCGGGGCTGCGGGTGGCCGCAAAGGCCGACGGCAGCTTTGCGGAGGGCGTATTCAACGGCCAGGTCACCGCGTTGAACGTGACCGGACCACAATCACTGCAGCTGCACGAGCGGCAGGCGGCATCGCTACTCCTGTCGCGCGCGCGCAGCGAGCTCGGCGCGTTGTGCCTGGACGGCACCCCGGGAGCGTTGTGTACCGGGGCGACCTGGACGCCTGGCGCCTGGTCGGCCTACGTCACCGCGAGCGCACTGCCGCTGGCGACGCTGACGGCGGGCATGACGCCGACTGTGGAGTATCAGGGAACGATCGATACACACATTGAGCTGACCGGCGGCGCCGGCCGGCCGGTCGAGGGAACGCTGCGCATGTCCTTGGCGGACGGCGTGCTGT
>JAJXWE010000095.1 GCA_021781775.1 Pseudomonadota bacterium
ATCCGTTCTTCACGACGAAGGCGAGCCGGAAGTCGTGGTCCTCCTCATCACACACAGCGCGCCACAACGTGCCGAAGACGCCATCGAGATTCCGCCGGCAACCAAGCAGCGCCTGGGACTTGATTCCGAGCGGTCCTGGATCGTGATCACCGAGGCAAACGAATTTGTGTGGCCAGGACCCGACCTGCGTCCCGTGCCCGGACGTGATGGCTCGACGATTGTGCACGGTGCGTTGCCGCCGAAGTTCTTCGTCCATGTCCGCGACCGGTTTCTACAGCGCATTGCACAGGACAAAGCTCAACCGGTCAAAAGGACGGGCTGATCCCAACCCGGAGGTCTCCGGGGATCCCGGGGCGGTTCACGCGGCTTTTCAGTCTGTCCGCCACGGTGTCCGGGCATCGCACCGCCGCTGCCGAGGATCTCGATCGCGGTTGATCACCGGCGCATGCACCGCGTGTCCTCGATAATGCTCTAGAATAAAATGGCGAGCCTGATGCGGATGCGCCGCAGCTCACTTGTTGCCCTTCAATGTCATGCATTGACGGCACTCGATGCCAACCCCGGAATCGACCGTGAACGCAGCCACCGCAGACCTGACACTGCAAATGCTCGAATGGATCGCCGAGCGCCCCCGAGATTACGCGGAAGTGATGGAGGCGTGGCGGACCACGTGTCCGCGCTTGTCGCTGTGGGAGGACGCCTGCATTGACGGCCTGATCGAGCATGAGAGTGGCACCGGGAGGGTGATCCTGAGCCCGCGCGCCAGAGCGCTGCTCGCATCCCGATGAGCCTCTGGTCGGAATAGTTCAGATGAAGATCGCCATCCTCGATGACTACTTCGACACCGTGCGAACGCTGCCGTGCTTTGCCCAACTGGCCGGCCACGAGGTCCGCATCTGGACCGATCATGTCGAGGATGACGAGACGCTTGCCGCGCGACTTGTAGAGACCGAGGCACTGGTACTGATACGGGAGCGCACCAGGATTCGTGCGTCGCTTCTGCAGCAATTACCGCATCTGCGCCTCATCAGCCAGCGCAGCGTGTACCCGCACATCGACATCGCCGCGTGCACACGGCTGGGGATCGTCGTATCTTCCGACATGCACCCCGGCACGCCGTCGTACGCGACAGCCGAACTGACATTCGGCCTGATCATCGCGGCCGTCCGGCAAATTCCCCGGCAGGTGAATGCATTGCGGGCCGGTCACTGGCAGTGCGGCGTCGACACGAGCTTGCGCGACAAGGTGCTCGGCATCTTCGGCTATGGCCGCATCGGCAGGGCCGTTGCCGATTATGGCCGCGCCTTCGGCATGCGCGTGCTGATCTGGGCAAGCGAGGCATCCCGCGCCAGGGCTCGTGCCGACGGATGGACGGTGGCCGAGAGCAAATCGCAGTTCTTTTCCACGGCCGATGTCGTGTCGCTCCACCTGCGACTTCTCAACGCAACGCGTCACATCGTCACCGCAGCGGACCTGTCGGGGATGAAGCCCACGGCGCTTATCGTCAACACCAGCCGCGCCGGGCTCATCGAACCGGGCGCGCTGGCCGCAGCGCTGCGGGCCGGACGGCCGGGCCTGGCAGCCGTCGACGTGTACGAGGAGGAGCCTCTGCTCGATACGCATCACCCGTTGCTGGACATGGACAATGTCATCTGCACGCCGCATATCGGCTACCTCACTCGCGAGGAATGGGGGATATCCGGTTCGCTGACGTCTTCGATCAGATCAATGCCTACGCCGCCGGGAGCCCCACCCATGTGGTGAACCCGGACGTGCTGTCGTGTCGCGCCCTGCGGACTCACCCGCAGGACGCCAGGTGATGCCCGACGGAGGCGCCGGTTCGCACGCCACGACAGGGCACTTGCAGTCATAATAAGACCCGCGACCGCCGCCGGTGCCCGCTCGCTTACGCAACAGCACCGAGCGCATTTGGACAGCCGCGCCGATAGCGCTGAGAGGATTCCGACCGTTACGGGCCGCGAGCCCTGCGCGCCGCCTCGCAGCGCAGCACGCGACTACGGAATTTTCACGGTGACGGAGGAGCGCGGCAAGGTCCACACCATGACGGTCGCCGGCCTGCAGTGCAGGCCAGCAAGCGGCACCTTGATCACTTCAGTGTAGGGCCTGGTGGCCACATCGTTGCCCTGCGCATCGACCAGGGCCGCGGCGATGACCCGGCCGGCCGGCCCATGGAGCTGAGCTCTAGACCTGCGGCAGCGACCCCAGCGAATGGCGAAGTGATGATGCGGGTTCGTACCATCGTACAACACGGTGATCACGAGCTGATCGCCGGTCGGATCATAGTGTGCGGACTCGATCTCGTCCGCCATCGCCGTGCGTGTGGCCAGTGCCAGTACCGCCACACAGGCCAGCAGCGCCCAGGGCATCCATTTCAGTCGCGACGCACTCATGTGCTGCATCCGGGTTCGGAACCGAGCCGTGGCTTGCGAGTGTACGGCCGAAGACGGCCAATGCAAACCAGCGCACAGGTCCGCCAAGGTGACAACACACAGCGGAAGCGCGGGCCCAAGCGGCGCCATCACCGACCGCGAGGCCGCTCGTTCCCGCAGCGGACCGATGTTCGCGACACCGTCCGGACGTCACGCGGCAAATCTGCGTTCGACGCCACGCTGAGGGTCATGCGCAGGCGCTGCGCAAATGACGCTGACGGGCGGGGGTGTCGTGCATCGGCTCACGCTCAGACACGGAGCCGGAGCCGACGCGAGCGCGTGCTCAGCGCACGCGGCAAAAGCAGTACGAGTAGAGCCGGCCGCGCGTGCCGAAACGTCCGAGCTCGGCCAGCTGCCGCTCGTAGGGACTGATGCGCGAGGCGAGCGCTCCGAAGCCGGGCAGGCTCACGCGCGGCCCGAACACCGACACCGCAGTGAATGCCGCACGCGCCTGGGCACGTTGCAGCAGCATCTGCGTCCACGACAGGTGCGGATGGATGAACTCGACCCGGTAGTGCTCGATCTTGGCCAGGCCCGCGGCGGCCCGCTCCGCATCCTCGAGCGTGCCGAGGTGATCCACCAGGCCAATGTGCCGCGCGTCGGTGCCGGCCCACACGTGGCCCTGCCCGATCGCGTTGACCTGAGTGTCCGTCAGATGGCGCCCGGCGGCCACCCGGTCGACGAACTGCGCATAGCCGCGCGTGATCTGCGACTGGATGAGCACACGCGACTCGGCGTTCAGCGACTGCCCGAGCGCCTCCTGGCCGGCGAGCGGTGTCGTGCCCACCCCGTCGCTGGTGATGCCGAAGCGTGCCAGCGCGTGCTTGAACGTCGGCACGATGGCGAAGATGCCGATCGAACCGGTGAGCGTCGCCGGGCTGGCATAGATCTCGTTGGCGGGAGCGGCGATGTAGTAGCCCCCCGAGGCCGCCAGGTCGCCCATCGAGACCACCACCGGCTTGCCCGCGCTGCGCAGCTTGCGCACCGCGTGGTAGATCTCCTCGGCGGCGTCGACGCTGCCGCCGGGGCTGTCGATGCGCAGCACCACGGCCTTCACCTGCTTGTTCAGGCGCGCCGAGCGGATCAGCTGCGAGAGCGTGGCCCCGCCGATCACGCCCGGGGGCTGGTCCCCATCGAGCATCTCCCCGGAGGCGACGATCACCGCGACGCGCGGCTCGTCGGCGCCGGCGGCACGCTGCTCGCTACGCTCGATCTCGGCATAGTCGCCGGCGGAGATCTGGTTGAACGAGCCGTTCTTATCGGCGCCGGCCAGCTCGATCACGCGCTGCTCGAACTTCTGCTTGTCGGCGAGCGCGGTGACCAGGTGGGCCTTGAGGGCCACCTGGGCGGCATCGCCGTCGGCGGCCGTGACCGCCTGCGGAAGCGTGGCGACGTACGCGCCGATGGCCGCGGCGGGCAGGCCCCGTGCGGCGCCCACCTCGCGCTGGTAGGTCGACCATTCGGCGCCGAGATAGGCGGTGCTTTGCGCGCGATCCGCCTTGGACATGTTATCGCGCGTGAAGATCTCCACCGCGCTCTTGTACTTGCCGACGCGGAACACGTGCACGTTGACACCGAGCTTGCGCAACAGTCCGCGGAAGTACAGCGAGTAGCTGCCGTAGCCACGCAGCATCACGTAGCCGGTCGGATCGAGGTAGACCGCGCTCGCCTGGGCGGCGAGGTAGTACTGGGTCTGGTCGTAGGCCGTGCCGTAGGCGAGCACCGGCTTGCCGCTCGCGCGGAACACGCGGATCGCGCGCGCCAGCTCCTCGAGCATCGGCAGCCCCGCGTTGCTCATGTCGTCCAGATCGAGCACCAGCACGCGGATGCGCGGGTCCTTGGCCCCCGCGCGGATCGCCGCGACGAGATTCCACAGCAGCGTCTCGTGCACGCCCTCGCCCTGGGCGTTCTCGATCGCGCGCTCCACCGGGTCGCCCGTGAGCTGCTCGACGAGGCGGCCCTGCGGAGCCACCACCAGGGCGGCGCGCTCCGGCACGCTGGGCGTCGACTCGTGCAGCACCCCGATGACGAAGCCGGCGAGCGCCAGCAGCACGATCAGGTGCAGCAGCTTGCGCAGCCCGTCCAGGCCACGCCAGACCCCGAGCAGAAACTTGCGCACAGTGCCCACGAGCGGGCCGGTCAGAGCTTCTCTTCGATTCTCGCGGCCTTGCCCGAGAGCTCACGCAGGTAGTACAGCTTGGCGCGACGCACCTGGCCGCGACGCTTGACGGTGATGTCGCTGATCGCCGGGCTGTGGGTCTGGAAGACGCGCTCGACGCCCTCGCCGTGGGAGATCTTGCGTACCGTGAACGAGGAGTTCAGCCCACGGTTGCTGCGGGCGATGACCACGCCCTCGTAGGCCTGCACGCGCTCGCGGTCGCCTTCGACCACCTTCACCTGCACGATCACAGTGTCGCCGGGCTTGAAGTCCGGCACCTTGCGGGTCATGCGCTCTTTCTCGAGTTGTTGAATGATGTTGCTCATGGTCGTCTCATCCTCGATCGTCCTCCTCGACCGCCTCTGCGGCGAGGAATTCATCCAGTAACCGCTGCGCCTCGGGCGAGAGAGCTCGCCCCAGGATCAGATCCGGGCGGCGCCGCCAGGTGCGCGCCACCGCCTGCGCGAGTCGCCAGCGGTCGATGTCGGCATGGTTGCCCGACAGCAGCACCTTCGGCACCGCGAGGCCCTCGAACACGTCCGGCCGCGTGTAATGTGGCCAGTCGAGCAGTCCCTGCGAAAACGAATCCAGCGCACTCGAGCGCTCGTCCCCGAGCACCCCGGGCAGCAGCCTCGCCAGCGCATCGATCACCGTCAGCGCCGGCAGCTCCCCGCCCGAGAGCACGTAATCTCCGACCGACAGCTCCCGGTCGATCCCGAGCTCGATCACCCGCTCGTCCATCCCCTCGTAGCGTCCCGCCACGAGCAGCAGTCCCGGCCGCTCGGCCAGCGCCCGGGCATGCGCCTGCGTGAAGCGCTCGCCCTGCGCCGAGAGGCACACCCGCGGGCTGCCCGCCGGCAGGCGCGCATGCGCCGCGCGGATCGCCGCGAGCATCGGCTCGGGCTTCAGCACCATGCCCGGTCCGCCCCCGTAGGGCCTATCGTCCACCGTGCGATGCACATCGCAGGTGTGCCCGCGCGGATCCTCCGTACCCACCGCGAGCCGTCCGCTCGCGAGCGCCCGGCCCACCACGCCGAAGCGCAGCGCCTCGGTGATCATCTGCGGAAACAGCGTCACCACTTCGATCTGCATGGTCCGCCCGCCCGCTACGCCAGCTCGGCCGGCCAGTCCACCAACACCCGCCGCGCCGCGAGGTCAACCTCGAGCAGGTGCGTCGGGTCCGCCAGCACCCAGTGCTCGCGCATCGCCTGCGACGGCGCGTCCGGCTGGGGCGACTCCCCACCGGACTCGCGCACCACCATCACCGCGCCCGCCGGCGCATCGACGAAATACGCCACGGTCCCCAGCCGGCGCCCGTCGGTGTTGTGCACCGTACAGCCGACCACGTCCATGCGGTAGTACTGGCGTGGCCCGGTCGGCGGCAGCGCGCCGCGCTCGATCTCGACCGTCACGCCCGTCAGCCGGGCCGCCGCGTCGCGATCCTCGATCCCCTCGAGCCGCGCCACCAGCCGCCCGCCGTGCAACCGTCCCTCGAGCAGCCGCGCCGTGCTCGCCTCGGCTCCAGGCCGCGCAAGCCGCCAGAGGCCGTACTCGAGCAGCGCCTCGGGCGGGTCCGTGTAGGACGACACGTGCAGCCACCCGGCCAGGCCGTACGGCGCACCGATGCGCCCGAGCTCGACCCACCGGGAGCTGGCGTTCACGGCAGGCCGCGCGGCCGGCAGCGAATCAGGCCGTCGCCTGCTTCCGGTACGAGGCCACCAGCGTGCGGACGCGGTCGGAGGGCTGCGCCCCCTGACCCACCCAATAATCGATGCGCGGCAGGTCGAGCTTCAGCTTGACGTCGCCGCGGCCGGCGATCGGGTTGAAAAACCCGACGTTCTCGAGGCTGGAGCCGCCCTGGCGCTTGCGGCTGTCCGTCACTACGACGTGATAAAAGGGCTGATTACGCGCCCCGCGCCGGGTCAGGCGAATGGTTACCATGATCTTGTCGCTCTCAGATGT
>JAJXWE010000096.1 GCA_021781775.1 Pseudomonadota bacterium
GCGCACCGTGCCGCAGGGCCTGTACCTGACCGCGGTGAGCGAAAAAGGCGATCACATCCACTTCAAGGGCGTGGCCCAGTCGAGCACCCGCGTGTCGGATTTCATGCGCAACATCGATCATTCCGCGTGGCTCACCAACGCCGAGCTCGAAGTGATCAAGGCGGGCAAGGGCTCGCCCGGCTCGAGCTTCACGCTCGACGCGAAGGTGATCTCGCCAAAATCCGCCAAGGCCGGCGCACCGGGTAGCGGCAGCGTCGTGGCCAACGGAGGACATGGCGAATGAACGTCCAGGAAGTGCTCGAGGAGCTGCGCGGTCTCGACCCCCGCGACCCAGGCCGCTGGCCGCTGCCGGTGCTCGCCGGGGTGGTGGGCCTGACGTTCCTGGTACTCACGCTGTTGCTCGTGTACCTGTTCGTCTGGCAGACGGTACGGCCGGAACTGGTGCGGCGCGAGCAGCAGGAGCAGGCGCTGCGCCAGGAATTCATGGTCAAGCACGCCGTCGCGGCCAACCTGAACGTCTACCGCCAGCAGCTGAAGGACCTGCGCCGCTCCTTCGGCGCGCTGCTGCGCCAGCTGCCGGGCAAGACCCAGGTGCCGAACCTGCTCGAGGACATCTCCGACACCGCGAGCGCGGCCGGCCTGAAGCAGCGGCTGTTCAAGCCCGGCAAGGAGACGCAGAAGGAGTTCTACGCGGTGCTGCCGATCCAGATGGAGCTTACCGGCAGCTATCACCAGTTCGGCGCATTCGTGAGCGACATCGCCGCGCTGTCGCGCATCGTGACGCTGCACGACATACAGATCAAGCCGCTCGCCAACGGCGGATTCGACAATCTGTCCCTGACGCTGACCGCAAAGACCTATCGCTATCTCACGGCGGACGAGATGAGCGCGCAGCGCGCTACCAAGCACAAGTTCGCCCGTCCCGCGCGCCGAGGGCCGCGCTGAGGCGCGGGGAGAGACCGGAATGACCACTAGCCACACCCGCGGACTGAAGCGCACCGGCACGGCGCTTGCCTGCCTGGTGCTGGCCGCCTGTTCGGGCGGCGAGGGCAGCGTGCAGCGCTTCATCACCCGCGTCGAGCATCAGCCGGGCGGGCGCGTCGAGCCGCTGCCGAAAGTACCGAAATACGAGACGTTCACGTACGACGATCAGAACATGCGCTCGCCGTTCGTGCCCAGCGAGCCAACCGGAGTCGGCGCGATACGCCCCGACTCCTCGCGGCCGCGGCAATACCTGGAGCGCTTTCCGCTCGACACGCTGACGATGGTTGGCACCATGCGCCTCGGCAACGTCGTCTACGGCCTGGTGCAGACCAAGGACGGGATCGTCCATCGCGTGGCGGTCGGCAACTACATGGGCCAGAACGATGGCCGAATCATTCAGATCACCCCGACTCAAATCCGGCTGGCCGAGATCGTCCCCGACGGTCTCGGCGGGTTCGTGAAGCGGCCGGCAGCCCTGGGACTCAGTCAGTGAATAATCCGGTAGCGAACGCTCATGCAGGGAGTTCGAGAATGAAAGTCTTTTCGCGGATGTCGCGCGTCGTGGACGCAGCCGCCCTGTCCCTGCTCCTCGCCGTCGCGATGATTGCGGGCCGACCCGCTCACGCGGCCGATGCCCAGATTGCACTGCAATCGGTCGGGGTGCAGCAGCTGCCACATGGTCAGATGCAGCTCACGCTTCAGCTGTCCGGACCGGCACCGAAGCCGCTGTCGTTCACCATGGACAATCCGGCGCGCATCGTCATCGATCTGCCGAATACCGGGCTCGCGCTGCCCTCGAACGAGATCAGCGTCAAGTCGGACGGCCTGGAGTCGATCGTCGCCGCTGGAACGCGCCACCGCTCGCGCCTGGTGCTGAACCTCGACTCGATGGTGACCTATGGTATGCACCAGCAGGGCAACACGATTCTGGTGACGCTCGGTCCGGGCGCGGCGGGCACCGACGACGCGAATCGCGCCGCCGCTGCGGCCAGTGCCGAGAGCGCTGCGGCGGCGAACGCCGGACTGGCTCCGCCCTGGCAGATCCGCACCATCAGCTTCCGTCGCAGCACCGATGGGGCCGGCCGGATCCTCGTCCAGCTGTCCGATCCTCACATCCCGGTCAACCTGCGCCAGCTCGGCAATCAGGTGGTGGTGGATTTCAGCCACGCCGCGGTGCCCTCGAAGCTGATGCGTCGATTCGATGCGACGGACTTTGGCACTCCGGTCACCGACTTCTCGGTGACGCGCACCTCGAAGGGCTCGCGGATCACGATCGATGCGGCCGGCGCGTTCACCGAGATGGCCTATCAGGCCGACACTCAGTACGTGGTCGAGCTGCGGCCCGTATCGCAGGCCCAGTCGGCGGCGCTGCGACCGAAATATACCGGCCAACGCCTGTCGCTCAATTTCCAGAGCATCAAGGTGCGCGCGGTGCTGCAGCTGCTGGCCGATGCCAGTGGCCAGAACATCGTGGTCAGCGATTCGGTGCATGGTGCCGTAACGCTGCGCCTGCACGACGTTCCGTGGGACCAGGCGCTGCACTTGATCCTGGAGATCAAGGGCCTCGGCGAGCGTCACCAGGGCAACGTCATCCTGGTTGCGCCGCAGGCCGAGCTCGCCGCGCGCGAGAAGGCCGAGCTGGCCGCGGCGAACGCCGTGCAGCAGCTCGAACCGCTGCGCTCGGAATACATCCAGGTCAATTACGCCAAGGCAGCCGATCTGGCCTCGCTGATCAAGTCGCAGGGGCACTCGCTGCTGTCGAAGCGCGGCAGCGTGACGGTTGATGAGCGCACCAATACGCTGCTGGTGCAGGACACGCCGGAGCGCCTCGCGCAGATCCAGCAGCTGGTGCACCGGCTCGATGTGCCGGTTCGTCAGGTCCTGATCGAGGCGCGCATCGTGCTCGTCAGCAATGACTTCCAGCGCCAGCTCGGCACGCAGCTCGGCTTGACCGACTACCAGTCGAACGGCGCCAACGGTATCGTCGCGACCTCCGGAACCTCGGCGGCCACCGACACGATGGTGAGCTCGGCGATCACCAATCTCGCCGCCGGCAGGGCTGCGAGCGGGACGGGATCGCCGATCACCATCCCGACGGGCTCGAGCGCCTCGAATCGCTACAATGTCAACCTGCCGGTGAGCAACCCGGCCGGCTCGATCGCCTTCGGCATCCTGAGCGGGAACTACCTGGTCGACCTCGAGCTCTCGGCGGCGCAGGCGGAGACGAAGGCCAAGATCGTCTCCTCGCCGCGGGTGATCACGGCCAACCAGCGCCAGGCGGAGATCATGCAGGGCGTGGAGATACCGTACCAACAGTCGGCCTCGAGCGGCGCGACCTCTATCGCGTTCAAGAAAGCCGTGCTCGAACTGAAGGTCACCCCGCAGATCACGCCGGACAACCGCATCATCCTCAACCTCGAGGTGCGCGACGACGAAATCGGCCAGGAAGTGGTCGCGTCGGGCGGTGTGCAGGTGCCGGCGATCGATACCCGCGAAGTGACCACACAGGTCCTGGTGAATGACGGCCAGACCGTGGTCCTCGGCGGAATCCTGCAGACGAACGATACCGACACCATCAACAAGGTGCCCTGGCTGGGCGACATTCCGATCATCGGACATCTGTTCAAGAACACCGCTCACACGAACAACAAGGACGAGTTGCTGGTGTTCGTGACGCCGAAGATCGTCCGCCAGAACCCGGTGGTCTACTAAAAGACAGCGCGCCGGCCCGCACTGCGGGCCGGCGCCAGAACCAAGGAAGGTGCCCGCGACTGCGCGGCAACCGCTTCTCAGGGCCATGGATGACCCGCCACGCCACGAGCCGGCGAAGCCGCAGTCCGGATCTGAATAATTGCGGATAAGCGCATCCAGCGCTCCCCTGTTCGGCGTGGCGGCTTGATATCCTTTGGGTGATCCATGCGCAGCAAGCCACCCAATATTTTCCTCGTCGGCCCGATGGGATCGGGAAAGTCCGCCGTCGGGCGCAGCCTCGCCCGGCTGCTGCGCGTGCCCTTCCATGACAGCGACGCGGAGATCGAACGACGCACCGGTGTCGACATTCCGTTCATATTCGACAAGGAAGGCGAGAGCGGATTTCGCGAGCGCGAGCGCGAGGTACTCGCCAGTCTGGCCCTGCTGCGCCATGTCGTACTGTCTACGGGCGGTGGCGCGGTGATGCTCCCCGAGAATCGGCGCGTGCTGTCCGAGAACGGCTGGGTCGTCTACCTGCAAACCTCGGTGGAGCAGCAAGTCGAGCGGGTCAAGCCGGGGCGCCAGCGCCCGCTGCTCAACGGGATCGAGGATCCCGCCGTTCGCCTGCGCGAGTTGATGGAGATCCGCGATCCGTTGTATCGCTCCATCGCCGACCTCACGGTCACGACGGACGGACGGCAAATCAAGGCCGTGGTCCGCGACATCGTGCAGATGATCCGCTAGATTGCCCCCATGAGCGCAACGGTAGACACTCTGACCGTCGAGCTGGGCGCGCGCAGCTACCCGATCGTGATCGGCGCAGGCGTCCTGTGCGATGCGGCGCTGGTCGGGCGCTGCGTGCGCGCGCGCGACGTGCTGATCGTCAGCAACACCACCGTGGCGCCGCTTTATCTGGAGTCACTCCAGAGCGCGCTGCGGCCACGCCGGACGATTGCGACGCTCCTGCCCGACGGGGAGTCGCACAAGACGCTCGACACCGTGGCACGCATCGTCGATGTGCTGGTGGCGAACCGCTTCGGTCGCGATTGCGCAGTGCTCGCGCTCGGTGGCGGCGTAGTCGGCGACATGGCCGGATTCGCCGCCGCGATCTATCAGCGGGGCGTTTCATTCGTGCAGGCCCCGACCACCCTGCTGGCTCAGGTCGACTCAGCCGTCGGCGGGAAAACCGGGGTCAATCATCCCGGCGGCAAGAACCTCATCGGTGCGTTCCACCAGCCTGCGGCGGTCCTGGCCGACACCGCGACCCTCTCGACCCTCCCACCCCGCGAGCTGCGCGCAGGACTGGCCGAAGTGCTCAAGTACGGCCTGATCCATGACGGTAAATTTTTCGACTGGATCGAAGGCCATGCAGCGGCGCTGCTAGCCGGCGAGCCGAGCGCCTTAGCGCACATCATCCGCCGTTCCTGCGAGATCAAGGCGGCCATCGTTGCACAGGATGAGCGCGAACACGCCGAGCGCGCGCTGCTCAATCTCGGTCATACCTTCGGGCACGCCATCGAGTCCGCCGCCGGCTATGGGCGATGGCTGCACGGGGAAGCCGTCGGCGCGGGAATGGCCATGGCGGCACGAATGTCGTTCGAGAGCGGCTGGCTCGGCCGCACCGACCTGGATCGGGTTCTACGGCTCATCGAGCACCTCGATCTGCCGACGCGCGTCGCGGACCTGACGCCCGAGGCGTTGCTCCAGCACATGCGCATCGACAAGAAGGTGCTCGAGGGGCGGATCCGCCTGGTGCTGCTGCGTGCGATCGGCACAGCGTTCGTCACCGCCGAGTACGACGAGGCGCCGCTGAGGCGGACCCTGGACGCACACCTCGGCTGACAGCTTGAACATGAACACGGCGCAATCCGATTCCGATACGCTCGCCCCCTATGCCGCGCATGACGAGCGCTCGCGTGGGCGGCGTTTTCCCGAACAGAAGCCGGAATTTCGCAGCGAATTTCAGCGTGATCGGGACAGGATCATTCACTCCAATGCGTTCCGACGCCTGGTGTACAAGACCCAGGTCTTCGTCAACCATGAGGGCGACCTGTACCGCACGCGCATCACGCACTCGATCGAGGTCGCGCAGATCGGCCGCTCTGTGGCCCGGGCGCTGAGGGTCAATGAGACGCTCACGGAGGCGATCAGCCTCGCCCACGACCTCGGTCATACGCCGTTCGGACATGCCGGGCAGGATGCACTCAATGAGTGCATGCGCCCCCATGGAGGATTTGAGCACAACCTGCAGTCACTGCGGGTGGTAGATGAACTCGAGGAGCGCTATGCCGCATTCCCCGGACTGAACCTGACGTTCGAATGCCGCGAAGGGATCCTGAAGCACTGCTCGGCACGCGTCGCGCAGCAGCTCGGCGAGCTGGGCGAGCGCTTCCTGCGCCATCAGCAGCCGGGCCTCGAGGCGCAAATCGCCAATCTTGCGGATGAGATCGCCTACAACAACCACGACGTCGATGACGGCATACGCGCGGGACTTATCGATCTGCAGCAGCTCAACGAGATGCGCATGTTCCGCCGCCAGCACCAGGTGGTGATTGCCGAGTACCCAAATCTCGGCGAGCGGCGGTTGGTACACGAAGTCATCCGCGGCATGATCAATCACATCGTGGTCGATCTGATCCGTTCGAGTCAGCAACGCATAGATGCGGTCAGCCCCGCGTCAATCGACGATGTGCGCATGCAACCGAGATCGCTGATCGCCCTCAGCGAGGCCACACTGGAAGAGCATCGCGAACTGATGCGGTTCCTGCGCGAGCGCGTCTATCGGCACTACAAAGTGCAGCGCATGACCCGCAAGGCCCGCCGGGTCATCCAGGAGCTGTTCAGCGCGTTCATGTCGGACATCCAGCTCATCCCACC
>JAJXWE010000097.1 GCA_021781775.1 Pseudomonadota bacterium
CGTCGGGGAACACGACGTGCGCTTTCTCGGGGCCGGCGAGCAGCTCGTCCTGGGACACCGCGCCACCGACCGGGCCGTGTTTGCCCGAGGGGCTCTGACCGCTGCGCTCTGGCTCGCGCAGCAGCCACCGGGCCGTTATCACATGCGTGATATTCTTTCTTAAAATCAATTAGTTATGTAATTTCCTGCAGCGGATTCCCGCCCCGCTTGCGACGCCGCAGCGGACCAATTTTCCATGGACACTCGCGGCGGCCGACCGTAGAATTTCGCCCGATCCGCGTGCGGGTTAGTCGATTCGTGTGCGGGTTAGTCCACGCAAAGCGGGAGGATGTTCACTTGGAACTCCTCCCGCTTTGTATATCCGCAGGTTACGGACCGAAAACCCCGGGCGGTGCGCCGATCGGGGTGGCCGGCTGACGCGAGAGCGAACCTGAAAAGAGAGGATTCATCGAAGTGAGCGTACCGGCAGTCCTGGCCCTGGCGGATGGAACCGTCTTCCGTGGCCAGTCGATTGGTGCCAAAGGCAACACTACGGGCGAGGTCGTGTTCAACACCGCGATGACGGGCTATCAGGAGATTCTCACCGACCCGTCCTACGCCCGCCAAATCGTTACGCTCACCTGTCCGCACATCGGCAACACCGGTGCCACCCCCGAGGACCTCGAGTCCGCCCAGATCTACAGCGCCGGGCTCGTCGTGCGCGATCTGCCGGCGCGCTGGAGCAACTGGCGCGGCAGCGAGTCGCTCGGGACGTTCCTCGAGCGCGGCCGCATCGTCGCCATCGCCGGCATCGACACGCGCCGCTTGACCCGCATTCTTCGCGAGCAGGGCGCGCAGGCCGGTTGCATCATGACCGGCGAGAAGGCCGATGCCGCCGCCGCGGTGATCGCGGCGCGCAAGTTTCCGGGCCTCAAGGGAATGGATCTGGCCAAGGTGGTCAGCGTCCGGCGCGCCTTCCAGTGGAACGAGGGAAGCGTCTGGCCGGAGAGCGCGCGCACGCTGCGCTCGCATCAGCGCCTGCACGTCGTCGCTTACGATTTCGGCATCAAGCGCAACATCCTGCGCCTGCTCGCCGATTTCGGCTGCCGCATGACCGTCGTGCCGGCCGAGACCAGCGCCGAGGAAGCCCTCGCGCTCGCCCCCGACGGGCTGTTCCTCTCCAACGGTCCGGGCGATCCGGAACCGTGTACCTACGCCATCGAAGCGACGCGCGAGTTCCTGAACACCGACCTGCCCGTCTTCGGCATCTGCCTCGGACACCAGATCCTCGGGCTCGCCAGCGGGGCGCGCACCCTGAAGATGAAGTTCGGCCATCACGGCGCGAACCATCCGGTGCAGGACCTCGAGACCGGCCGGGTGCTGATCACCAGCCAGAATCACGGCTTCGCGGTCGATGAGACGACGCTGCCGACCAACGTGCGCGCCACGCACCGCTCGCTGTTCGACGGCTCGCTGCAGGGGCTCGCGTTCCAGGACCGACCGGTGTTCGGCTTCCAGGGCCATCCCGAGGCGAGCCCGGGGCCGCACGACATGAAGCCGCTGTTCGAGCGGTTCGTGCAGCTGATGGTGCGGCGGCTGCAGGCGCAACTGCGCCAGGGGCCGGCCGCGGCCGCGCCCACCCAGAGTCCGCCGCGCCAGCCGGCCGTTTCCCGTTGATGTCGAGACTGACCCAGTGCCCAAGCGCAGCGACCTGAAGAGCATCCTGATCATTGGCGCCGGCCCGATCGTGATCGGCCAGGCGTGCGAGTTCGACTACTCCGGCGCGCAGGCCTGCAAGGCGCTGCGCAGCGAGGGGTTCCGGGTGATCCTGGTCAACTCCAACCCGGCGACCATCATGACCGACCCGGAGATGGCCGATGCGATCTACATCGAGCCGGTCAACTGGCGCACGGTGGCGCGCATCATCGAGAAGGAGCGGCCGGATGCGCTGCTGCCGACCATGGGCGGCCAGACCGCTCTCAACACCGCGCTCGATCTGGTGCGCGAGGGCGTGCTGGAGAAATTCGCCGTCGAACTGATCGGCGCGAAGCGCGAGTCGATCGACATGGCCGAGGACCGCGAGCGCTTTCGCGATGCCATGACCGAGATCGGCCTGGAATCGCCGCACTCGCAGATCGCGCGCAATCTCGAGGAGGCCTTCACGATCGCCGGGCAGATCGGCTATCCGATTGTCATCCGCCCCTCCTTCACCCTCGGGGGTTCCGGCGGTGGCATCGCCTACAACCGCGAGGAGCTCGAGGCGATCGTGGCCCGTGGCCTCGATGCCTCCCCGACCGGCGAGGTGTTGCTCGAGGAGTCGGTGATCGGCTGGAAAGAATTCGAGATGGAGGTGGTGCGGGACAGCAAGGACAACTGCATCATCATCTGCTCGATCGAGAATCTCGATCCGATGGGCGTGCACACCGGCGACTCGATCACCGTCGCGCCGGCGCTGACGCTCACCGACAAGGAATACCAGCGCATGCGCGACGCCTCGATCGCGGTGCTGCGCAAGATCGGCGTCGATACCGGCGGCTCGAACGTGCAGTTCGCGGTCAGTCCGCACGACGGGCGGCTGCTGGTGATCGAGATGAATCCGCGCGTGTCGCGCTCCTCGGCGCTCGCCTCCAAGGCGACCGGCTTTCCGATCGCCAAGATCGCCGCAAAGCTCGCCGTGGGCTACACGCTCGATGAGCTGAAGAACGACATCACCGGCGGGGCGACTCCGGCCTCGTTCGAGCCGGCCATCGACTACGTCGTGACCAAGATTCCGCGCTTCACGTTCGAGAAGTTCCCCGCCGCCAACGACCGGCTGACGACGCAGATGAAATCGGTCGGCGAGGTGATGGCGATCGGACGGACCTTTCAGGAGTCGCTGCAGAAGGCGCTGCGCGCGCTCGAGACCGGACTCGACGGGCTCACCGCCCAGCCGCTGCCGCCGCCCGGCGAGGAGTACGACGGGAAGCTGACGTACGAGCTGCGCGCACCGGGGCCGAACCGGCTGCTGTACGTGGGCGATGCGTTCCGCGCCGGCTGGACCTTCGAGCGGATCGCCGAGCTGACCCATATCGACCCGTGGTTCCTTGCGCAGATCGAGGATCTCATCGCCGAGGAGCGGCAGGTCGCAAGCGACGGGTTCGCGGCCCTGACCGGCGCGCGGCTGCGCGTGCTGAAGCGCAAGGGCTTCTCCGATGCGCGTCTGGCGCGCCTGATCGAGATGCCCGAGCAGGCCGTGCGCCACAAGCGTTACGACCTCGGCGTTCGCCCGGTCTACAAGCGCGTCGACACCTGCGCCGCGGAGTTCTCGACCTCGACCGCCTACCTGTACTCGACCTACGAGGAGGAGTGCGAGGCCGAGCCGACCGGGCGGCGCAAGATCATGATCCTTGGCGGTGGACCGAACCGTATCGGCCAGGGGATCGAGTTCGATTACTGCTGCGTGCACGCGGCGATGAGCCTGCGCGAAGACGGCTTCGAGACCATCATGGTCAACTGCAATCCGGAGACCGTCTCGACCGACTATGACACCTCGGACCGGCTGTACTTCGAGCCGCTCACGCTGGAGGACGTGCTCGAGGTCCTGGAGAAGGAGAAGCCCGAGGGCGTGATCGTGCAGTTCGGCGGACAGACGCCGCTGAAGCTGTGCCGCGCGCTCGAGCAGGCCGGCGCGCCCATCATCGGCACCTCGCCGGAATCGATCGACGTCGCCGAGGATCGCGAGCGCTTCCAGGCGCTGGTGCGTGAGCTGGGGCTGCGTCAGCCGGCGAACGCCACCGCGCGCACCGAGGAGCAGGCAGTGCAGCTGGCGCGCGAGGTCGGCTTCCCGCTGGTGGTGCGGCCCTCGTACGTGCTCGGCGGGCGGGCGATGGAAATCGTGTTCAACGAGGACGATCTGCGCGGCTACATGAATCGCGCCGTGCAGGTCTCCAACGATAGCCCCGTGCTGCTCGATCGGTTTCTCGACGTGGCCATCGAGGTGGATGTCGATGCGGTGTGCGACGACGAACAGGTGCTGATCGGCGGCATCATGGAGCACGTCGAGCAGGCGGGAGTGCACTCGGGAGATTCCGGCTGCAGCTTGCCGCCGAACAGTCTGAGCGAGGCGCTGCAGGAGCAGCTGCGCGAGCAGACCCGCAAGCTCGCCGCCGCGCTGAAGGTGGTCGGTCTGATGAACATCCAGTTCGCCATCCAGAACGGCATCATCTACGTGCTCGAGGTCAATCCGCGCGCCTCACGCACCGTGCCGTTCGTCTCCAAGGCCACGGGAGTGCCGCTGGCGAAGATTGCGGCACGGGTGATGAGCGGCCGGCGGCTGCGCGAGCTCGGCGTCAGCGAACAGCCGGCCCCGCACTACTATTCGGTGAAGGAAGCGGTGTTTCCGTTCGTGAAATTTCCGGAGGCCGACCCCATTCTCGGCCCGGAGATGAAGTCGACCGGAGAGGTGATGGGGACCGGGCGGACCTTCGGTGAGGCCTACGCCAAGGCACAGAGCGCCTCAGGGGTGACCCTGCCTCGCCAGGGGGTCTGCTTCATCAGCGTACGCGATCGCGATAAGCCCGGCGCGGTGCAGCTCGGACGACGCCTGATCGAGCGGGGATTCTCGCTGCTCGCCACCGAGGGCACGGCGCGGGCCCTGGCCGAGGCGGGCCTGGAGTGCCGTCGAGTCAACAAGGTGCACGAAGGGCGCCCGCATGTCGTGGACATGATCAAGAACGACGAGATCGATCTGATCATCAACACCACCGAGGGCAAGCTCGCCATCCTCGAGTCGAACTCCATCCGTCGCGAGGCGGTGCATCGGCGCGTAACGTACTACACCACTCTGGCGGCGGGCCTCGCCACCTGCGAGGCGCTTGATCATCTCGATGAGGTCGAGGTGAACCGGCTGCAGGATCTGCATCAGGAAGCGATAAACCTATGAAGCGCACTCCCATGACGCAGCGCGGCGCCGAGGCGCTGCGCGCGGAGCTGAAGCGTTTGAAGAGCGAGGCGCGCCCGGCGGTGATCAAGGCGATCGCCGAGGCACGCGGTCACGGTGATCTGTCCGAGAACGCCGAATACCACGCCGCGCGCGAGCAGCAGGGTTTCATCGAGGGGCGGATCCGCGAGATCGAGGCGAAGCTGTCCAATGCCGAGGTGATCGATCCGAGCACGCTGCCGAACAGCGGCCGGGTGGTGTTCGGCGCGTTCGTCGAGCTGGAGGACGAGGAAGGCAACCGGCTCATGTACCAGGTCGTCGGCGAGGACGAGGCCGATATCGGGGCCGGCCGCATCTCCATCACCTCGCCGATCGCCCGCGCCCTGGTCGGCAAGTCCGAAGGGGACGTCGTCGACGTCACCGCTCCCGGTGGCGTGCGCTCCCTCGAGATCGTGGTGGTGCGCTTCGAGTAGGCGACGCCTCGCCCCCGGGGATCACGATGCGCGGCACGTCGGGCCGCGGCCGGTACAGCGCCGCGACGTTGCCGATGCGCTGCACGAGCGCGCTGCCGGTGCGCCGGGCCAGTTCCGTGAACAGCGTGTCGCGGGCCTCGCGATCGCCGCCCGGCGCCTTGACCTTGATCAGTTCGTGATCGGTGAGGGCCCGGTCGGTCTCCAGGGCGACCGCCTCGGTGAGGCCGGCGTTGCCCAGGCGCACCACGGGCTTCAGCGCATGCGCGAGCCCGCGCAGGTGCCGGCGCTGGCGCTCGGTGAGGGTCAATTCAGGGGACATTGCGGGAATTGTACAGACTCAGATGGCGAAGCGGTCCAAAAGCAGTGGTCGGTGGCTGCAGGAGCATTTTTCCGACCCCTACGTGAAGCGGGCGCAGGCCGAGGGCTGGCGCTCCCGGGCGGTGTTCAAGCTCGAAGAACTCGATCAGCGGGAGAAAATGCTGAGATCCGGGTCGATCTGCCTCGATCTGGGCGCCGCGCCCGGGGCTTGGAGCCAGTACGCGCGCCGCCGGCTGGCGCGTTCCGGCCGGGTCGTCGCCACGGACATATTGGCGATGGAGCCGCTCGAGGGCGTGGAGTTCGTCCAGGGCGACTTCCGCGAGACGGAGGTTTTCGACCGTATTCTCGGGCTGTTGCCCGGGCGGCAGGTCGATTGGGTGCTCTCGGACATGGCGCCGGCCATGAGCGGTATCGACGCGGTCGACCAGCCACGTGCGATGTATCTGGCCGAGCTCGCGCTTGATATGGCCGGCCGGGTCTTGAAGGATGGCGGTGGCGCCCTGATCAAGGTGTTTCAGGGTGCCGGCTTCGAGGCCTTGGTGCGCGAGGCCCGCAGCCGCTTCGAGCGGGTGAGGCTGGTGAAACCCTCCGCCTCGCGAGCGCGCAGCCCTGAGGTCTACCTGCTGGCGAAGGACTTCCGCTTGGTGTAGCGTGCAGCTGTGATGAACGATCTGACCAAGAACATCATTCTCTGGGTAATCATCGTCGTGATTCTGCTGGCGGTTTTCAGCCGCTACATGCCGAGCACGAACGAGCCCCAGCCCCTGACGTACTCGACGTTCCTGAAGGACGTGCAGACCAACCAGGTCTCCACGGTGACCTTCCAGGGAACCATGCTCTATGGCGTTCTGAAGAA
>JAJXWE010000098.1 GCA_021781775.1 Pseudomonadota bacterium
TGCCGGTCATCGGGCATCTGGAGGGCAACTGCCACGTGTACATCGATCGCGATGCCGATGTGCGCATGGCCCAGGCCATCACGCTCAACGCCAAGATGCGCCGCACCGGCATCTGCGGGGCCGCCGAGACGCTGCTCATCGATCGGGCCTGCGTCGCGACGCACCTGGGACCGGTCGTCCGGGCGCTGCTCGATGCCGGCTGCGAGGTGCGCGGCGATGAGACCGTGCGCGGGGCCGATCCGCGGGTGCGGCCGGCCACCGAGCAGGACTGGTACACGGAGTTTCTCGACGCAATCATCGCCGCCCGGGTGGTGGAGGGAGTCGAGGGGGCGATCGCGCACATCGGCCACTACGGTTCGGCGCACACCGAGTCGATCGTGACCGACAACGAGCGCACCGCTGAGCGGTTCCTACGCGAGGTCGACAGCGCCATCGTGCTGCACAATGCCTCGACCCAGTTCGCCGACGGGGGCGAGTTCGGCATGGGCGCCGAGATCGGCATCTCCACCGACCGCTTCCATGCACGCGGACCGGTGGGTGTCGAGCAGCTGACGAGCTACAAATACGTCGTGCGGGGTTCCGGCCAGGTCAGGCCGTAGCGGCGCGCGCTAGCCCAGCGAGTCCCCTGCGCAGCGAGTAGACCTGCCGGTGGCCGCGTGCGCGCAGTTCGCGCGCGGCCGCGAGACTGCGCACGCCGGCGGCGCACACCAGCAGGCAGCGCTGGCTCGAGGGTGGCCACTGGCGGTCGTAAAGCAGCTGTCCGAGCGGCACGGCACTGACCGCGGGACTGACCAACGGGGCGCTTGACCGTTCGGCGGGCTCGCGAATGTCGATGACCGTGTAGCCTGCCGCGAGCGCCGCCTCCAGTGAGTCGAAATCGACCTGCAGGTCGGGCGCATCGTCATCCGAACCGGCATGCGCGCCGCCTAGCGCATGCTGTGGGCATTCCGCCGCCCGTTGGGCGCGTAGGCGGGTCACGTTGAAGGTGAGCAGGTCCACCATCAGGACCGAATCAGTGAGTTGTCCCGGCAATTCCAGCAGCACCTTCAGCGCCTCGAGCGCCTGGAGCGTGCCGAGCACGCCCGGCACGGGGCCGAGTACGCCGGCCTCGGCGCACGCGCCGACCAAGCCGTCACGTGCGGTCTCGGGCCACACGCAGCGCAAGCACGGCCCGTGCCCCGGTCGTACCACCTGCAACTGGCCCTCGTACTGATAGACGCTGGCGAAGACCACTGCCTGTCCCGAGCGCATGCACGCATCGTTCAACGCGAGTTTGCTCGCGATGGTGTCGGTGCAGTCGAGGACGATGTCATAGCCGGCGATGAGCGCCGGTGCGCTGCGCGCATCGAGGCGCACCGGATGGGTCTGCAGTTCGACCGCCGGATTCAGGGCGCGCAGCCGCTCGGCGGCGAGCTCGACCTTGGGGCGGCCGACATCCGCCAGCGCGTACAGCGGCTGGCGGTGCAGGTTGGAAGCTTCCAGCACGTCGGCATCCACCAAGCCGAGTCGGCCGATGCCTGCGGCGGCGAGGTAGCTCATCGCCGGCACCCCGAGGCCGCCGCAGCCCACGATCAGCACGGCGGCGCGCGCCAGGCGGGCCTGACCGGCCGTGCCGACTTCGGGTAGCACGATCTGCCGGGAATAGTCCGGTTGCCGCTCGGCGGCTGGCTGCGCCGCGTGTTCACCGGGCGGCTCATGGTCGTGACCATGCTCGGCCGAATGACCGTCGGTTCCGGCCGGTGCCGCGCAGCGCTCGCAGTTCACCCAGCCGGAGTCCCCGTCCAGGTAGTGCTCCTTCTTCCAGATCGGCACGCGGTGCTTGACCGCGTCGATGATGTAGCGGCAGGCGAGGAACGCCTCGTGCCGATGGCGCGCCGAGACGCCGACCCAGACGGCGCACTCACCAATCTCGAGCGCGCCCACTCGGTGTACGCACGCGGCCCGTTCGACACCGAAGCGCTCGATCGCCTCGGCGACGATGCGCTCGCCTTCCTTGACCGCGAGCGCTTCGAAGGCCTCGTATTCCAGGCGCCGGACCGCCCGGCCCTCGTTGTGATCGCGCACCCAGCCTTCGAAGCTGCTGTAGCCGCCTGCCTCGGGCGAGCCGAGCAGCGCGCGCAGCGCGGCAGAATCCAGGGGTACGGTGCTGAAGCGAAACACTGTCATCTCGTTGCGCTCGGGGTCGGCGTCCGCCGTCCCATCACGGGCCTAGCCGCCGGCGACCGGCGGGATGAACACCACGGTGTCGCCGTCGGCGAGCGGCACGGACCACTCGGCGAATTCGGCGTTCACCGCCACGCGCAGCAGCTCCGGCGGCAGCGTGAAGGGGTGGCGCCGGTTGAGTTCCTCGTACAGCTGCCGTGCGGTGGCGGCAGGTGTGAGCAGCGATTCGCTGCTGCGCCCCGCCTGCTCGCGCAGCAGTGCGTAATACTGCACCGAGATGCGCTTGGCAGCCGGCGCGCGCGCCTCCAGCGTGCCGGTCGCCGAGTGGAACTCCTCCGGCGTGTTGACGTTCTCCAGCGCGCCCGGCGCCGGCAGTGCGAGCAACTCCGTGTCGGCGTTGAGCAGAAATTTGCGCGGGCAGAGCCGCCCGGCGGCGAGTGCGCCGGCGAGCATCGCGTGGCTCGACGGTTCGTAGATGGCGCAGAGCGGCTCGGGCAGTCCATCGCGGCTCGAGCGGTATGCCGTGGCCGTACGCCGAGCGGCGCGCGCGGCAATCAGGTGATCGAGGGTGCGCGCATCGAGGAAGGGCAGGTCGCACGCGAGCACGAGCCACGCGGCGTGCGGGTGAGCGCGCTGCGCGGCGAGGATGCCGCCGGCCGGACCGAGGTCCTCGGGCGGGTCAAGGATCAGCTCGTAGCGGGCGCGCAGCGGATCGTCGCGCTGCTCGGCGCGCACCGATACGAAGGCGCGATCCACGCGGCCTTCGAGCAGCGCCATCGTGCGCTCCAGCTGGGTCAGTCCCTGGTATTCGAGGGCGGCCTTGTCGCGCAGCATCCGCCGGCTCCGTCCGCCGGCGAGCACCAGTCCATAGAGCGGTGCGACCGTGCTCATGGGCGAGCCGCCGCGCGCCCGGTGGTGCGCCGGTAGGGGCGCTTGCCGCCGCTCTTGGCCACCAGCCGCACGCCGCCGATCTCGATGTCGTGCGAGAGCGCCTTGCACATGTCGTAGATGGTCAGAGCCGCCACGCTGGCGCCGGTGAGCGCCTCCATCTCCACGCCCGTGCGGTGGTGCACGGCCACCCGGCAGCGCACACGGATCCGTCCGCCCGGCTGCTGTTCGATGTCCACCGAGCAGTGCTCGAGGCCGAGCGGATGACAGAAGGGGATCAGTTCGTGAGTGCGCTTGGCCGCCATGACGCCGGCGATGATCGCGGTGTCGAAGACCGGTCCCTTGCGGGTGTGATGACCGCTGCGGCGCAGCTCCGCCGCCACGGCGCGCGGCAACATGACGTGTGCCTCGGCGATGGCCTCGCGCAAGGTTACCTCCTTGCCGCCCACATCGACCATGGTCGGACGGTTGCGCGCATCGAGATGGGAGAGCTTGCTCGGTGCCATCAGCCACCAATGTAGAACATTTCGACCTTGCGCTCGCCATCACCGGCGAGCGAGCCGCGGCGCTGCTCGCTGTAGTTATCGCTGCGATCGCGCCAGAGCGCGCGCAGCGCATCGAGCAGATCGTCATCACAGGCCCCGCCGCGCAGCCGGTCGCGCAGCGGTGTGCCGCGCGTGGCGAACAGACACGTGTACAGCACTCCGTCGGATGACAGCCGCGCACGCGTGCAGTCGCCGCAGAACGGCTGGGTGACCGAGGAGATGAAGCCGACCTCTCCGCTGCCGTCGCCGAGCGCGTAGCGGTCGGCTACCTCGCCGTGATAGGACGGCTGCAGCGGCTCGAGCGGCCAGCGCGAGGCGATCCGCTGCAGCAGCTCCCGCGAGGGCACCACTGCATCGCGTTGCCAGTGGTTGCGGTTGCCGACATCCATGTACTCGATGAAACGCACGATCACACCGGTGCCGCGGAATCGCTCCACCAGCTCGAACACGGTATGGTCGTTCACCCCGCGCTGCACGACCGCATTGACCTTGATCGGGCCTAGGCCGGCGCGGCGGGCCTGCTCGATGCCCTCGAGTGCCTCTTCAACGCCGCCGAATCCGCCGCTCATGCGCATGAACACCTGCGGATCGAGGCTGTCGAGGCTCACCGTGACGCGCTGCAGGCCGGCGGCTCGCAGCTCGACCGCATACTTGGCGAGGAGGGTGCCATTGGTGGTAAGCGCCACGTCCTCGACCCCATCGATCGCGCTCAGATCGCCGATCAGATCGGTGAGATTGGGTCTGAGCAACGGCTCTCCGCCGGTCAGCCGCAGCTTGCGCACCCCGAGTCGGACTAGCAGGCGCGTGACACGGACGATTTCATCGAACGAGAGCCGCTCGTGCGAGCCGAGAAAGCGGTAGGACTCGTGGAAAGTCTCGCGCGGCATGCAGTACGGACAGCGGAAATTGCACCGGTCCATGACCGAGATCCGCAGGTCGCGCAGCAGGCGGCCGCGCCGGTCGCGCAGTCCGGCGGGCGCGCTCGCGGTGGGGGCGTCGCTGTGAGTCACGGGGGCACGTTTACCATTGCCCGGGAAGGAATACCATCCTCCGGACCGGCTACCAGCGGTACAGGGGCGCGATGAAACCGGCCGGGTAGGTGTGGGGGCCCGGCGGCAGTTCGACGAAGCCGTCCGTGCCGGCGAGTGCCGTGAAGTCTCCACTGCCGTGCGTGGGGCTAGGAATCGCGCGGCAGCAGCCATCCCCGTCGGTCGAGAGCCGCACCGGCAGGAAAAACGTCAACGCGGGCGTCACGGTAAATGCCTCGCCAAGGGCGATCCGTTGCGCGGACGCTGCGGCGAGACCCTGGGCGGCCGCGAGCGCCGGAAGCACGTAGCGGGAGACACAGATCGCAGTGGAAACCGGATTGCCGGGCAGGGCCAGCACGGCGGTGCCGGTGGCGGCCATGCCGAACCACAGCGGCTTGCCGGGCCGCTGCGCCACTTTGTGGAATACGCAGTGCACGCCGAGCGACTCGAGCACCTGCGGCACAAGATCGAGCCGCCCCATGGATACCCCACCGCTCAGCACCAGCACGTCGTGGGTTTCCAGGTGGAACTTCAGCCGGGTCCGCAGTTCCGCCACGTCATCGCGAATGTGCTCGGTCGCGACGCGCGGATAGCCGTGCAGCTGCAGCGCCGCGGCGATCCCGTAAGCGTTCGAGCGGCGTACCTGGTGAGCGAGCATCGGCTCGCCGGGCTCGACCAGCTCGTTGCCGGTCGAGATCACCGCCAGCATCGGCTGGCTGGCCACCTGGATCCGGGCCTTGCCCGCCGCCGCGGCGACGGCGATCTGCGGCGGTCCGAGCCGCGTCCCGGCGCCGAGCAACCGCTCGCCCTCGCGGGCATCCGTGCCGCGCCGGTGTACGTTCTGACCGCTGCGCACCGTGACGCCCTCGCGCAGGCTGGCTACCGCGCCCTCGGTGCTGATCTGCTCGACCGGCACCACGCTGTCGCATCCAGCGGGCAGTGGTGTTCCGGTCATGACCTCGATGCATCCACCCTCGGCGCCGAGCTGCAAGGGCACATCGCCCGCCGCCTGGCTTGCCTCGATGGCAAAGCGGCGGGCGCCCCGGCTCACCGCGTCGCTGGCGAGCGCGATGCCGTCCATCGTCACTCGGTCGAAGGGCGGTTGATCGCGCTCGGCGTGGATGTCCTCGCGCAGCACCGCGCCGGCGCACTGCAGCAGCGGCAGCGAGACGGTCGGCAGGCACATCAAGTGCCGTCCGATCAGATCATCCGCCTCCGCGGGGCTGATCATGACCCTCGAGCCGCTCCAGTGCTAGTTGCCCGACTTGGCGTGCTTTTTCTGATACGCACGCACCTGGGCATTGAACTCATTGGCAACATTCTGCAGCTGGTCGACGGCCGCATTGTGGCGCTTGACTTCCATGGCTTCGAGAGACGCTACCTGCTTCTTGGTGAGCTTCATCGACTGTTTGGCAATTGCCTGGTCGTTCTGCTTCTTGATGCACGCCAGGTAGGCCATCATGTTGTGGTTGTAGGATTGAACGGTCTTCTGGGCCGCCAGCATCTGGGCGAGCGTGGCGACATTACCGTCCGGCAGACCCGTCGGCGCGGCCGGAAAGGAGCAATCGGCATAAGCGGGAGCCAGGGCAAGCGACGCGAGAGCCGCCGCGGCAAGCAGTGATTTCATGAGAGACCCTCTGGGTGGACAGGTGCCCATCTTAAAGGTGGGACTTGATCGGGGCCACTGGCGTTTACGCTTCTTCAGACGGCGCCCCTGCTCACGGGTCCATGGGCCGGTGAGCGCATCCGGCGCGGCCTGGCCCGGGGGCAGGCCGGGATTCGCACGGGGGCCTGCGGCCGAGCTGCGCCAAGGCGTAGGGCGGCGGGGGATGGCCTCGTGTGGGCGCGCGGCACGGGGAGGCGATTGTGCGCGGTCGCTCTGGCGTCGCGACGGTCGGCATGTCCAAAACCGAAGG
>JAJXWE010000099.1 GCA_021781775.1 Pseudomonadota bacterium
AAGGATGCGGATCAGATCGAGGCGCTGATGGCCGAGCCGCCGGAGGATGCCAAGCGGGCGGCGGTGCGCGCGTTGCCGCGCGCCGGGCGGGGACGGCGTGCCCGAGCCTGATGCGCACGGCGGGGCGAGGCGGCAGGTCGATGTCGCCATCGTCGGCGGCGGGCTCGTCGGGGCGAGCCTCGCGCTCGCGCTCGCCGGCACCGCGCGCAGCGTGCTGCTCATCGAGGGGGTGGCACCGGACTCAAGCGCGCAGCCGAGCTTTGATGAGCGCACCACGGCGCTCGGCAACGCCAGTCGGCGCATCTTCCAGCGACTGGGCGTCTGGGACGAGCTGGCGCGCGAGGCCGCACCCATCCGCACCATCCACATTTCCGAGGCGGGCCGATTCGGCAGCGCGCGCCTGTGCGCCGCCGAGCAGGGCGTAGAGACTTTCGGCCACGTCATTCCCAACCGCGTGATCGGCGCGGCGCTGTGGCGCGCGCTGCAGCGCGCCGGCGGCGTCACGCTGCGCGTGCCGGCGCGGGTGACCGCGGTGCAGACCGACACTGGGGGGGCGAGTCTCACCGTCCTCGGCGCCGACGGCGCGCACGAGACCGTCGCGGCGCGGCTGTTGGTCGCGGCCGATGGCGCCGAGTCGCTGGTGCGCACCGCCGCCGGAATCCCGGCCGAGATCGAGGATTACGCTCAGGTGGCGATCACCGCGGCAGTCATGAGCGATCGGCCGCACGACGGCACCGCATACGAGCGCTTTACTCCCGCCGGTCCGGTGGCGGTGCTGCCGTTGCACGGCGGCGGCTACGGGACCGTCTGGGCATGCGCGCCGACGCGCGCGCGCGAGCTGCTCGCGCTCGGCGAGGCGGACTACCTGGCCGCGCTGCAGGAGCGTTTCGGCTGGCGGGTGGGACGGTTCATGAAAGTCGGCCGGCGGGCGTCCTACCCGCTGCGGCTGTCGCGCGCCGCCGAGACGGTCGGGCCGCGCACCGTGCTGGTGGGCAATGCGGCGCAGGGGCTGCACCCGATCGCCGGACAGGGATTCAACCTCGGCCTGCGCGATGCAGCGTTGCTCGCGGAGCGGATCGCCGGCGCCGAAGGTGATCCCGGGGCGGAACCGCTGCTGCGTTCCTACGGCGAGGCGCGCGCCGCCGACCGCGGCGGCGTGGTGCGCTTCACCGATTCGCTGGTCAAGCTGTTCGCGAGTGCGCTGCCCGGGGCGAGTCTGGTGCGCAATCTCGGTCTGGTGCTGTTCGACCTGTCGCCGCCCGCCAAGCGTGCGCTGTCCCGCGTGAGCCTCGGTTTCGGGGGGCCCGCGCCGCGCCTGGCGCGCGACCTGCCGCTCACATGAGCCTCGAGGCCTCACGCTGGGACGTGCTGATCGTCGGTGGCGGTCCGGTGGGCGCGTGTGCCGGTGCATTGCTGCAGCGCGCCGGCGGCACGGCCCGCCGGCCGCTGCGCATCGCGCTGCTCGAGCCGGTGCGCGCGGCGCCGCCAGCGCCGCACGATGCGCTCGATGTGCGTGTGTCCGCGTGGTCGCGAGCGAGCGAGCGGATCCTGCGGGCGGCGGGAGCCTGGGAGCGGATCGCCACGCAGCGGATCCAACCCTACGAACGCATGTGCGTGTGGCCGGCGCATCTGCCGGCGCGCAGTCCCGATGCACTGCTGTTCGATGCGGCCCATGCGGGCGAGCCGAATCTCGGCACCATTGCCGAGAACCGCCTGGTGCAGTGCGCGCTGCTCGAGGCCTTCGTAGCTGCCGGCGGCACAGTCATCCCGGCGCAGTTCTCGCACCTGCGGATCGGCGAGCACGACGTGCAGGCGCAGCTCGGGGCCGATGTCCTGCACTGCAGCCTGCTCGTCGGCGCCGACGGGGCGCGCTCGCGGGTCCGCGAGGCGGTCGGGCTGGCGGCCCAGGTCGAGAGCTACGGGCAGAGCGCGATCGTCGCGAACGTCGCCACCGAACGTCCGCACGAGCGCACCGCGTGGCAGCGCTTCCTCGGCGCTGGCACGCTCGCCTTCCTGCCGCTCGCCGACGGCGCGAGCTCGATTGTCTGGTCCGTCGAGGAGGCACAGGCGCGCGAGCGGATGGCTCTCACGCCGCAGCAGTTCGAAGCCGCGCTGCTCGAGGCATCCGACGGGGTGCTTGGGGCGGTGCGGCTCATCAGCGAGCGGCTCGCGCTGCCGCTGCGCAGTCTGCGCACCGAGCGCCTCGCCGCCGCTCGCAGTGCCTTGATCGGGGATGCCGCGCACGTGGTGCATCCGCTGGCCGGCCAGGGCGTCAACCTGGGGCTGCTCGATGCCGCGGCTCTCGCCGAGTGCGTCCTCGATGCGCAGCGTCGCGGCGAGGACCCGGGCGCCGCCACCGTGCTGCGCCGCTACGAGCGCTGGCGCAAGAGCGAGCTGGCGCCGATGACGCTCGCCATCGACACGTTCAACCGGTTTCTGGCCCATGAGGGAGGGCCGCTCGCGCATTTGGCGCGGCATGGACTTGCCTGGGTGAACCGCAGCGAGTCGCTGAAGCGGCTGTTCATCGCGCAGGCGCTCGGCCTCACCGGGGAGCTGCCCCGGGCGGCCCGCGGCGGGGAGGCGCTCAGCTGAGCGCGATCCGGTCGATCTTGGCGGCGCAGATGAAATCGTTCTCGGACAGGCCGCGGATGGCGTGCGTGGTGTACCGCACCCGGCAGTAGCCGTAGCCGACCTCGAGGTCCGGGTGATGGTCCTCGAGGTTGGCGACGTGGGCGATGGCGTTGACGAAGCTCATGGTGCGAAAGAAGTCCGCGAAGCGGAACTCACGTTTCAAGTAGGGGCCTTCCTCGGACAGCACCCAGCCGCGTGCCAGCCGCCCGAGCAGCGCCTCGGCCTCGGCCCGCGTCAGCGGCGGCACGCCGCCCTCGCAGGGCCTGCATTTCTTTTCGTTCAACGCCTCGCTCATACCGCGCCCCCGTGTCGTGTCGCCCTCAGGCGGCGGCCGTGTCCTGCACCGGCCGCTTGTTGAAGCGGCGCGCCACATACTGCTCGAGCAGCTCCTGGAACTCCTCGGCGATGTGCTCGCCTTTGAGCGTCACGGTTTTCTCGCCGTCCTCGTAGACCGGCGCGACCGGCCGCTCGCCCGTGCCGGGCAGACTGATGCCGATGTTGGCGTGCTTGCTCTCGCCCGGACCGTTGACGACGCAGCCCATCACCGCGACGGTCATGTCCTCGACCCCCTGGTACGCGCGGCGCCACTCGGGCATGCGATGACGGATGTGCGATTGGATGCGCTGCGCGAGCTCCTGGAACACGGTGCTGGTGGTCCGGCCGCAGCCCGGGCAGGCGGTCACCAGCGGCAGGAACGCGCGCAGCCCCATGGTCTGCAGGATCTCCTGGGCGACGATGACCTCCTGGGTGCGGTCGCCACCGGGTTCCGGCGTGAGCGACACGCGGATGGTGTCGCCGATGCCGCGCTGCAGCAGCACCGCCATGCCGGCGGTCGAGGCAACGATGCCCTTCGAACCCATTCCGGCTTCCGTCAGGCCCAGGTGCAGCGGGTAGTCGCAGCGCGCGGCGAGCTCGCCGTAGATGGCGATCAGGTCCTGCACTCCGCTGACTTTGGCCGAGAGGATGATCCGCTCGTGCGGCATGCCGAGGTCCTCGGCGCGCGCGGCGCTCTCCAGCGCCGAGAGCACGACCGCGTTGCGCATGATCTGCTGCGCGCTCAGCGGCTCGGCCCGCGTCGCGTTCTCATCCATGATGCGCGCCAGCAGATCCTGGTCGAGGCTGCCCCAGTTCACGCCGATGCGCACCGGCTTGCCGTAGCGGCAGGCGGTTTCGATCATCTCGGCGAACTGCGGGTCGCGCTTGCTGCCGCGCCCGACGTTGCCCGGGTTGATGCGGTACTTGGCCAGCGCCTCGGCGCAGGCCGGGTGTTCGCGCAGCAGCTTGTGTCCGTTGAAATGAAAATCTCCGATGAGCGGCACCGAGACGCCCATCTGGTCGAGACGCTCGCGGATGTGCGGTACCGCCGCAGCCGCCTCCGTGGAGTTGACCGTGATACGGACCAGTTCGGAGCCGGCGCGCGCAAGGGATTTCACCTGCTGCGCGGTGCCTTCCGCATCGGCGGTGTCCGTATTGGTCATGGATTGCACGACGATGGGCGTTGCGCCACCGACGCACACGGTACCAATCGTGACCTGGACGGAGGAGCGGCGCGCGATGGACGACATGGGGAACCTGCCAGTGACTTCGATGACTTGGGGCGAATGGGAGATCTTAGCGGGCCGGGCGGTCTGCCGCGACCGTCGGCGCGAGCGCAAGCGGTGCATGGCGGGCGCTGCCCTGGGGCCGAAAGGCTGCTATGATCCTCCTGCCCCGAAAACCAGTCTGCACGGAGAGAGTCCGGCCCAGCGGCCGGAACGCCGAAGGCGCAATTCCCGCCCGGAAACGCTCAGGCCCACGAACGGCAGATTGCGCAGGCGCTCAGGCGCTGCGCGGGGTCTCTGGAGAGCGGCAGGCGTATGCGGCGTCCTGCCCACCGAAGGGGAGGGGCACGCGTTGCCCGATCTCTCAGGTCACCGGACAGAGGGGCGGCAGGCTGACGTCTGCCGCTTTTTGTCTTCCGGGAGGCTCCATGGCACGACGAACCCCTTTATTTGCCATTCATCAGGCTGCCGGCGCGCGCATGGTGGATTTCGGCGGCTGGGACATGCCGCTGCAATTCGACTCGCTGATCGCCGAGCATCACGCGGTGCGGCGCGCCGCCGGCGTGTTCGACGTGTCGCACATGTGCGTCGTCGACCTCGAGGGTGCCGGCGTGCGGCCGCTGCTCGAGCAACTCCTCGCCAACGACGTCGGCCGGCTCACCGTCCCGGGCAAGGCGCTCTACGGCTGCCTGCTCAACGAGCGCGGCGGCGTCATCGACGATCTGATCGTGTTCCACCTCGCCGAGCAGTGGTTCCGCGCGGTAGTCAACGCAGGCACCCGCGCTAAGGACCTCGACTGGATCCGTCGGCACGCCGCGCCGTTCGGCGTCAGTGTGCGCGAGCGGACTGACTTGGCGATGCTCGCGGTGCAGGGTCCGCAGGCGCGTTCGAGCGTCGCTGCGCAGCTCGCACCGCAGGCGGCCGCACGCGCACTCACGCTCGGCGCCTTCGTCGGAGCCGAGATCGACGGCTGGTTCGTCTCGCGCACCGGGTACACCGGCGAGGACGGCTTCGAGATCATGCTGCCGGCCGCCGAGGCCGGACCGCTGTGGCATGCGCTGACCGCGGCCGGCGTCGTTGCGTGCGGCCTCGGTGCGCGCGACACGCTGCGCCTGGAGGCGGGCATGAACCTCTACGGCAGCGACATGGACGAGGACACCACCCCTCTGGAGTCCGGTCTTGACTGGACGGTCGCCCTGACGCCGGGCCGCGCCTTCATCGGTCGCGAAGCGCTCGAGGCGCAGCGCGCGCGCGGCGTTGATCGCAAGCTCGTCGGCCTGCTGCTCGAGGAGCGCGGCGTGCTGCGCGCACATCAGCGGGTGATCGGCGCGGACGGGGGCACGGGCGAGATCACCAGCGGCACCTTCTCCCCGACGCTGGAGCGCTCGATTGCGCTGGCACGCATCCCCGCCGCCGCCCACGGCACGGTACAGGTCGAGGTGCGCGGCAAACGGCTCACCGCGCGCCTCGTGCGGCCGCCGTTCGTCCGGGGCGGAAAATCCCTGATCGGCTGACAGGCCGCATGCCGAGTTTCGATCCCTCATCCCTCCATCCCCATTGGTCCGACCCAACGGAGCGTCCATGAGCAAGGTTCCTTCCGATCTCAAATACACCCGAACCCACGAGTGGCTGCGGACGCGGCCCGACGGCACGGTGGAAGTCGGTATCACCGATCACGCCCAGCATGCCCTCGGCGACCTGGTGTTCGTCGAGGTGCCGCAGGCCGGCCGCTCGGTCGCCGCCGGCGAGCCGTTCGCCGTCATCGAGTCGGTGAAGGCGGCCTCCGACGTGTACGCACCGCTCGCCGGAGAGGTCATCGAGGGCAATCCTGCGCTCGAGAGTGCGCCGGAGACCCTCAACACCGATCCCTACGGCGAGGGCTGGCTCGCGCGGGTCCGCCCCACGGGCGCGCCCGGGGCGCTGCTGAGCGCGGCGGAGTACGAGCAGCTGACCTCGGAGGAGGGCGACTGATGGCCTTCGTTCCGCACACGCGCGAGGACGTCGCGGCCATGCTCGCGGCCATCGGCGTCGAGGACATCGAGCGGCTGTTCGAGGAGATCCCGTCGGCGCTGCGTATCGGCTCGCTCGCCGGGGTGCCCGAGGCGCTCAACGAGATGCAGCTGGCACGGCTGATGAGCGAACGTGCACGCCGTGATGGGCGACCCCAGTGCTTCATCGGCGCCGGCGCCTACGAGCACCACATCCCGGCGGCCGTGTGGGCGGTAGCGACGCGCGGGGAGTTCTACAGCGCCTACACGCCCTACCAGGCCGAGGCCAGCCAGGGCACGCTGCAGCTGCTGTACGAATACCAGACGATGATGGCCAGCCTGACAGGCATGGACGTCTCGAATGCTTCGCTCTACGA
>JAJXWE010000100.1 GCA_021781775.1 Pseudomonadota bacterium
GAACACGCTCCATTCCGTGCACCAGCCGTTACCCTGCGGGGTCGGACCGATCGTGTTATCCATGCCCCATCCGAACTGCTCGGCGTGTACTGCGTGCAGCGCCGCGAGACCCTCACCCAGCCGCCGCTCAGTGGCATCGTCGCCGGGCGTCGCGTCAATCCATTCCAGGGCGAGAAACGCGAACCCGCCCGCCATGCCCTGCGCCCGCACCGCGGGGACGCGCAACGTCCCCGCACGGGCGAGTTCGCGCAGACCGGCCGCCTCGGCCGACAATTGCCCGTCCGCCGCGGTCGCGGCCATCTTAACGAACAGCGAGTCGGACCCACACCGCCAGCGCGAACAGCGCGGCATGTCTCGATCGGTCGCCTCACGGTCCGGTTCCAGAGAACATACCGCTCCGAGCTGCGTCGCAAGTTCGCGCACCAGTGCCTTCACAAGCATGCGCTCCTCAATACCCCGAACACCCCACTCTACGTCAGATCGAGCCAGGTGGCATCACGGGTCATCCCGAGGGCCGACCGCGTGCTGCGACGCTCAGCGCGCCGGGCAGTAGCGGCTGGACACGCGCCAGCCGCTACGCTTGAGGAACTCCAGCGTCGGACGCAGCATATGCGCCACCTGCGCGCGACGATCAGGATTGGCCAGCGCAAGCGACCGCCACTGCAGCGTCGGAGCAAGTCCGGCACGCGCGTACGTTGCGACCGACGGAAAGTAAACATAGCGGGCATACAGGTCGATAGCGAACGACAGTGCGGGTGCGAGCAGTGCACGCTGCCAGGCAGGACAGCGTGCGGCGCTCTCCTGGCATTGTTCTCGCGCAAATGCGCAATGCATGGCCTCGTCCCGCGTATGAATCGCCGCGATGCGATAGACGACGGTGCTCAAGGTCGCTTCCTCGACGCCGCGCCGCAACCGCCGATTCAGTTGATCTGGAAGCTCCTCGCCGATCACCACCATCGCCCAGAACAGCGCCGAGCGGCTCGACAGCAGGCCGCCCAGCAGGTCGACCACGCGCATGCCGAGTCCGCGCCGCGTGCAAACGCCGAAGCCGCTGCGCTCAAGCAGCTCGACGAACATCAGGCTGTGACCGGCCTCCTCGCGCAGCTCGTGCAGAAAGCGGGCGCTGCGGTCAACGTCGGCACAGCCGTGCGCGAGCCGCGCCAGGCGCGCCATGAACTGCGACTCCAGCCACAGGCCTGCCTCCAGCAGATGCACGTACTCTAGGTGGGAGAGGCGCTGGCGGGTCCTCTCGTCCAGACGCTCGAACTGGGGCACGCCGGCGAGCGAGAGCAGCCGCGGCGGCAGCCACCAACACTCGCGGTCGATCGCCTGCCAGTCGATGCGCACCAGCGGATCCTCGTACCGGATCTGCGGCAATTCGGTTAGGCTCGACACGCTGGACTCCTTGGCGGGGAAACCGCGTGCTGCTCGATCTGTTCTACGAATTCGCCATGCCCCCGTGGTTGGCGCGCTCCGAGGCGCAGGCCTACGTCGATGCGCTCGAGGAGATCGAACTCGCCGACCGGCTCGGCTTTCACGGCGTCTGGCTGGTCGAGCACCATCTGATGCCCGGCTACTCGCATCTGTCCAAACCGGATCTGGTGCTCGCGGCACTCGCACGGCGCACCACACGACTGCGACTCGGTCTCGGCGTAATTCCGCTGCCCTATCATCACCCGCTGCACGTCGCCGAGCGCATCGGCACGCTCGATGTGCTCTCGGGCGGGAGGTTGGAGGTGGGCATCGGACGCGGCTTCTCGCCGAACGAGTATGCCGCCTTTGGCGTCGCGCCGGCCGACAGCCGCTCGCGGGTCGAGGAATCGCTGGCCATCCTGCGCGGCTGCGCCACGGATGCTCCGCTGGTGCATCACGGACGGCATTTCCAGCTCGATTCCCTGCAAGTCCTGCCCCGTCCGCTGCAGCATCCGTACCCACCGCTGTGGAGTGCCGCCGTGAGTCCGGAGACCTTTGAGTGGGCCGCGCGGGAGGGTCTCGGGGTGCTTGCCGGACCGTTCAAGCCCTGGGCGATGATCGCCGCCGATCTGCAGCGGTACCGACGGGCCTGGCGAGCCGACCAGGCGCCGCGCATCGGCATGACCGTAGCGCTGCTGTGTCTGCCTGAGCGCCGGCGCGCACGAGCCCTCGCAGCGCCGGCGCTGCGCTGGTCCTACAGCGAGTTGCTGCGCGTCACGGCACCGGTGCTGGAGCAGTTGCTGCCGAGCTACGAGCACATGCATCAGCTGGGACGATTCCGCCGCCTGCTCAAGCTCGGTGCGCGGCTGAGTCTGCTCGAGCTGGCGGGGCTCGCCATCGTGGGCACCCCGGAGGAATGCCTCGAGCGCATCGAGCGGCTGCACGCGGCGGGGGTGACGCATCTGCTCTGCTCCGTCGGTGCCGGAGCACTGCCGAGTGAAGTAGTGCGCGAGTCGCTGCAGTGCATCGCGCGCGAGGTGCTGCCGAAGCTTGCCGTCGCGCGCTGAGGGGCTCACGTCCAGTACTCCGGCGAACTGATCCAACCCCGGCGCAGATTGCTAACGCTCGCGCAGCGCAGCGTCTCGCGCCGATGCCGCTGGGCGCGAGCATACGCGCCGTCGTACAGATCCCCGAGCTCTTCGTCGAAATCCTCCAACGCCATCTGCTGGCCGCCAAGCCACGCCGATGCGGCCCGCCCGGCGAGCTCACCGGAGCGGACCGCAGCCTCGATGCCGGCGCCGGTCACCGGATTGGTCAGCCCGGCGGCATCGCCGGCAAGGGCCACCGGAACGAACCGCAGACGTCCGAACGCGACGAGCCGTCCACCGACCGGAATCAGTCCCCCGGTGAGCGATGGCCTGGCGGCTGCGCCAATCCGGCCTACAGCGCGCAGCTCCGACTCGAGTCCCGCAAGCAGCGCCTTCAGCTCGCTGCGCGCGGCGTAGTCCACGCCGATCCCCAGGTTTGCCTCGCGGTCCTTGGGAAACAGCCACCCATAGCCGCCGCGGTACGCGGCGCGCAGAAATATGTCGGTTGCGTCGTACGCCATCTCAAGACGCACGGCCACCTGCCGGGCGACGACGAGTTCCCGGTTGACCCGGCCGATGGCCGCGCCAACCTGCGATCGCGGCCCATCGGCGCCCACGATCACGCGCGGCCTGAGCGTCGCGCCAGTTGAAAGCCGCGCGCTCCCATCGGCGTCCAAACGAGTCACACTCACCCCGCGCACCAGGTGCGCGCCGCACGCTACAGCCCGAGCGGCGAGCTGCTGATCGAACAGCCGGCGCGAGATCATCCGTCCGGCGAAGCCGGCAGTGCTCTCCGGCACGTGGTCCTCAACCCGCGTCACCATCCGCGCGACGCCCTGCGCGGTTACTCGGTCCCAGTCGAGCCCTTCAATGGTGAGCGCGGAGCAGACCAGTTCGGCGCATTGAACCGGCTCTCCGAACGTCGAGCGGCGTTCAATGCCGACGACCCGCCAGCCGTCCGCCGCCGCAATGGCGGCCGCCCGTGCACCGGCCGGCCCGAGACCGACCACCAATACGTCAGGGCTCCCGGCGATGAGTCCGCACGGATCGTCAGTCGGTTCTGGGGCGCCGGCGGACATGGGCGCGCGGCCGGCTCTTCAGCGACACTTGGGGCAAAACTGGTCGTGCAGGGTCTTGATCAGTTCTGCAACTTCCGGACTCGCCAGTCCGTAGAAGACAGACTGGCCATGGCGACGCGTGGTCACCACATGATGCTTGCGCAGCAATGCCAGATGCTGAGACACCGCCGATTGCGCCAACCCTACGACGCCGGTGAGTTGACTGACCGATTTCTCGCCTTCAGCCAGCTGGCAGACGAGCATCAGACGCGCCCCGTTGGCGATGGCCTTGAGCACGTCCGAGACGCGATTCGCATTGAGCTGCATCTCGGCGAGCTGCTGCGGATGCAGAACACCGACGAGCGGCGTGGGATGGCGGGTTGCCGTCTTCGATGCAGTCGAGCTCTTCACGCGGCGCAGCCCGCAAAGCCATCGGCAGCCATCTTCGCCTCGTAGGGCGCGGCAACCGCGGTGCCCGGAATCAAAGTCGGCTTGACCGAATCCCAAGCGTCGGGCTTGAGAATCAGCAGCCAACCCTTGCCGTACGGATCATCGTTGGCGAGCGAGGGCGTGGCGACCAGCGCCTCGTTGATCTCGACGACGGTGCCGCCGCTGGCGACCTTCGCCGGCCCGACCCACTTGCCGGACTCGATGGTCGCACACGACTTGCCGGCCTTGACTTCCTTGCCGACCCCCTTGGGCGTGAACGCCACCAGGCGTCCTGCCATGGCCGTGGCCACCGCCGTCATCCCGACCTTGACGTTGCCGCCCTCGAGCTCCTGGAACCAGATCTGATTCTGGACGTCGTACAACAGTTCATCCGGCAGACTGCAGCCGCGCACAGTGGCCATGAATTCAGCCCTCTCACAAGAAGATATCCCGCGGCAGCCGGGTCACTCCCCCTGCGCGCGCAGCGGCCGCGACGCGCAGCAGAACTCCCCGAGCTGCCTGACCTGCATCTTGCCGGCGACGAACAGATACAAATGATTCGCGATCCGCGTCATCATCTGCGCCCGCGCGCCGGACTCCGGCCGGTCGGGTTCCAATATTAGCAGATTGTAATGATAGACGAGCTCGCGGCAGGTCTCGCGACAGGCATTGAAGCTTGGCTCATCCTCTGTGCCCTGGCGGTGCAGCGCGATGAGCCTGAATCCCTCGCGTTGCGTCTGCGTGGGCGTGTGACCCTGCGCGCTCACCCACTGTTCGAGGATCTGCTCCCCGAGCCCGAGAAGCTCCGGCGCATCCGCCGCCGTCGGGTGACCCTCGAGCAACGCCGTCAGTCGCGTCTCAATCCCGGCCAGAGCGCTCATGCAACGCCTCGGCTGCGCAGTGCGGCGAGTCCGTCCGAGACATTTTCCTGCAGACCGACCTTGCGCGGGGACAGTCCGAGCGCGATGCCGAGCAGCTGCGTGAAATAGATGATCTTGACCTGCGTCTTCTTGCCGAAGCGCCTCTCGGCGCGCACCTGATGCATCTCCAGACCCGAGTGGCAAGTCGGGCACTCGGTGGCGATCACCTCGGCGCCGGCTGCTTCGGCCGCCTGCAGGATGTTGAGCACCAGGCGCGTCGACATATCGCTATCCGAGAGTGTGTGCGCTCCGCCGCAGCAGGCGGTCTTCAGCGCGAACTCCACATTCTCAGCGCCGGCGGCAGCCAGCAGGTCATCCATGAAGTGCGGTTTGGAGGTCGATTCGCTCCCGGTCCCGGCGTCCTTCTCCGGGAAGATGTGCCGCGGCCGCGAATACATGCAGCCGTAGTAGTTGGCCACGCGCAGTCCCTTCAATCCGCCACGGACTCGCTCGCGCAGCCCCTGCTCCCCGATTGCGCTCTTGATCCAGTCGAGCGCGTGGATGGTCTCGACCTGCCCGGCTTGGTAGGCGGTCTCGCCGGACTTCTCGGCCAGCTTACCGACGACTTCGCGGCTCGCCTCGTCATGCGCCAGGTCGTACTCGGCCTTCTTGAGATTGTGGTAGCAGCCGTTGCACGGCGCCATCACGACGTCCATGCCCAACTCGTTGGCTGTGAGCGCCATGATGCGCGCGGACAGGTAGGTCTGCACCTTCGGGTCGATGTTCTTCGCCTCCATCGCCCCGCAGCAGTTCCAGTTCGGTACCTCGACCAGATCGAGGCCGAGCGCCTTGCCGAGCACCCGGGTTGAGCGGTCGTAGGCGTGCCCGGTTCCCTCGAGAGAGCAGCCGGGGTAGTAGGCAACCTTGCGGTACTTATCGATCTTGCCGTCGGACATAGTTGCTCTACCTAACCGTGTGAGATTCCAGCCGCATCGCGCCGCGCGCCGTCAATCAGATCTTCAAGCCCAAGCGCCCGTCGCTGGCGGGCATGCTCCTCGGCCACATACTCGCGCAGCGCCGCTCGCGAGCGTCCCCAGCCGCGCGTACGCGGTGCCCGCAGACTTGCCAGGCCCAGCCGCATCAGCAGCCCGATCGGCAGATGTCGCACCAGCCGCCGCCCCATCTCGACCAGCCAGTCCTGCGCCAGAGCCTGGCCGGTGCGGCGGAAGAATCGCTGAATGATCCGGCCCTCCTCGATACGGCCGCGCTCGATGACCTGTTCGGTGAACTCCTCGTCGAAGATCATAGAGGGGGACTTGCGGGTATGGCCCTTGAGTTCGAGCCAGTGGCTGAGCGCCTTCATGACACCTTCGGGGGCGACGTCCCGAGGACAGGCGTAGGTGCATTTGTTGCACGAGACGCACTGCCAGATGATTTCCTTGTCGCGCAGCAACTCCGACTCCATCCCCATGCGCACCAGGTAGATCCAGTAGCGGGGGTTGAAGTCGGGATTGACCGCATTCACCGTGCATGCGTTGGTGCATGAGCCGCATTGCCAGCATCGATGGACGTGCTCTCCGCCGGGCAGCGCGGCGATCTCTTCCTGGAGCGCCTCGTTGTAGTCGGTCACCACCCGCGACTGGATGAACGTGCTCCAGTGCCCGGATACATCGACGCCATCG
>JAJXWE010000101.1 GCA_021781775.1 Pseudomonadota bacterium
CCACAGCTCGCAGGTCACCTCGCGGTGCCGTTGGTCGAGCGCCTCGCAATAGTTGGTGTACAGGCACAGGCGCACCTCGGCGCCGCGGCCTGAGCGCACTTTGACGAACCAGTCCGGGTCGGCCAGGGCCTGGCGCGCAAAGCCCACAGCGTCTGCGGTTCCGTCGGCGAGGATCGCCTCAGCCTGCTCGAAGTTGTGGATGCCGCCGGCGACCACCAGCGGCGTGGCGTGACCCGCGGCGCGGATCGCCCGGCGGATGTACGCCGCCGGCTCTAGATTGCGACCGAACGGGCCGCGCGCGTCGGAGTAATACGAGGGCATGCACTCGTAACCGCTGCGACCGGTGTAGGGATAGGCCGCCTCGCCGACCTTCGGCTGGGCGGCGTCGTCGAACTTTCCGCCGCGCGAGAGGGACAGAAAATCCATGCCGGCGCGGGCGAACGCGCGGCCGAACGCCGCGGCGTCTTCCAGAGGCGTGCCACCTGGAATGCACTCCTCGGCCAGAAAGCGGCAGCCGACCGCGAAATCCGCGCCGACCTCGGCGCGCACCCGCCGGTAGACCTCGAGCGCCAGGCGCATCCGCCCGTCGATTCCCCCGCCGTACCCGTCGCTGCGGGTGTTGAGTCTCGAGAGAAAGGACGCCAGGGTGTAGGCGTGGGCGTAATGCAGCTCTACGCCGTCGAATCCGGCGGATCGTGCCCGCCGCGCGGCGTCCGCAAACAGTGCGGGGAGTTGCCGGGGCAGCTCCACGATGTGGGGCAGGTCCACGTCGGTGACGCGCTCGCGCTGACCGAACTCGAGCGCTTCGAGCTCACGCGGTGTGAGGATGTCGGCGAGCTCCGCGTGCGGGCGCTGGGACAACCACGCGCGTACCTCGAAGTCGGATGCCGACGGCGCGCCGAAGGCCGCACGGTGCCGGTCCGTGATCTGCAGAAATTCCTGCAGGAAGCGTGTCGGATCCGGCCGGCGGCGAATGGCCAGAAAGTCGATCAGCTGGATGAACAGACGCGTCTGCCCATCGCTCGCAGCGCGCACCCGCCCAACCAGCTCGCGCAGGCCCGCGATGAATCGATCGTCCCCGATGCGCAGCAGCGGGCCGCTCGGCACCTCGCGGATACCGGTCGCCTCGAGTACGATCGCGCCGGGGCGGCCGCGCGCGAAACGCTCGTACCACTCGATGACGTTCGCCGTGACGAATCCTTCGCTGCTGGCGCGCCAGGGCACCATCGCCGGCACCCAGGTGCGCTGCGCGAGGCGGGTGGGTCCGAGGGCTATCGGCGAGAACAGCCGCGAGGCGGCGGCCTCGGCCGGCGTCGGCCACCGGCCACCGCCGCAGGCATGGCGGATTCGCTCGGGCGGTCGCCACGTGCTCATGGGTGCTCGCGCGTGCCTGATCGCGCCGCGGGGCTAGGGCAGCACCGCCGTGGCCTCGATCTCCACCTTGGCCCGTGCCTCGACGAGCGCGGCGACCTCGACGGCGGTCATGGCCGGGAAGTGCCGACCCATCACGTCCCGGTAGGCCGCCCCGATCTTCTTCAGTTCCGCGAGGTATTCCGCGCGGCTGGTGAGGTACCAGGTCATGCGCACGATGTGCTCGGGGCCGGCGCCGGCGGAAGCGAGCACCGCCACCACGTTGCGCAGCGCCTGCCCGGCCTGCTCGGCCAGCCCGTCGCTCGCGAACTGGGCGCTGCGCGGGTCCCAGCCGACCTGGCCGGCGATGAAGACCTGCCGTCCCGTGGCAAGCACGCCGTTGCTGTAGCCCGAGGGGCGCTCCCAGCCAGGTGGCTGCAGGATTTCGAACAGGCCCAACTCAGCGTCCTCGCGACGGACGCAGCAGTTCGCGGCCGATGATCAGTTTCTGCACCTCGGTTGCTCCTTCGTAAATGCGCAATGCGCGGATGTCGCGATACAGGCGCTCCACCCGCTCCCCGCGCGCCACGCCGCGCCCGCCGAACAGCTGTACGGCCCGGTCGATGACGCGCTGTGCGGTCTCGGTCGCGGTCATCTTTGCCATGGCCACCTCTTTCACCGCGGACTCGCCGCGATCGCGCAGCCACGCGGCGCGGTAGGTCAGCAGTCGCGCCGCGTCGAGTTCGCTCGCCATGTCGGCGAGGGCGGCCTGCGTCAACTGGAAGTCCGCCAGCTTCCGACCGAACATCTGCCGCGCCGTGACCTGCGCCAGCGCCGCATCGAACGCGCTCTGGGCCAGGCCGAGCGCGGCGGCGGCCACGGTGGTACGAAACACATCGAGCGTGCGCATCGCGAGCTTGAAGCCCTCGCCGTGCGCGCCGAGCCGCTGGGCACTGGCCACGCGGCAGTCCGTGAAGCGCAACCGCGCCAGCGGGTGCGGCGAGATCGGCTCGATCCGCTCGGCCACCTCCAGTCCCGGTGTGTCGGCATCCACCACGAAGGCGCTGATGCCTTCCGCGCTGACCGATCCATCCGCTCGGCGCTGCGGCTCGCTCGTGCGGGCGAACACACAGTAGAAATCCGCGATGCCGCCGTTGGAGATCCAGGTCTTTTCCCCATCGAGCCGGTAACCGTCGTCGGTGCGCTGCGCCCGGCACTCGAGCGCGGCGACATCCGAGCCCGCGTTTGGTTCCGACAGCGCGAAAGCGGCGATCGCTTCGCCGCGTGCCACCTTCGGCAGGTAGCGCGCACGCAGCTCGGGCGAGCCGGCGAGCGAGATCGGACCGCTGCCGAGACCCTGCATGGCGAACACGAAGTCCGCCAGCGCGTCGTGCCGCGCCAGCGTCTCGCGGATCAGCGCCAGCGTCCGCACGTCGAAGCGCGCGCCGAGCGAGTCGGCCGGTGCGCCAGGATCGGCGATCGAGTGGCGGGTCCAGCCCGCCTCCCCCAGCGCGCGCGCGAGCGCGCGGCACGAGGCGGCGAGCGCCGCGGCGTCCTCGGTGGCTGGCGGAACCGCCAAGTGCTGCGCGGCCCACGCCTGCACCCGCCCGGCGAGCTCGCGGTGCTCGGGCGCGAAGAAAGGCCAGGCGAGCGGATGGGCGGCGTCCACGACGCTCAGTCTCCCTCGAACTTCGGTTTCTGTTTGGCCACGAACGCCTGGTACGCGCGGTGAAAATCGCGCGTCTGCATGCACTGGGCCTGCGCCTCGGCCTCCGCGTCGATGGCCGCATCGAGCGGCAGATGCCATTCGGCGTGCAGCATCCGCTTGGTCATGGCATGGGCGGCGGCCGGTCCGTGGGCCATCTCCCGGGCGAGGCCGCGCGCCGCCGCGAGCAGGCGCTCGCCCGGCTCGAGCCGGTTGAAGAAGCCCCAGGCGAGACCTTCGTCGGCCGACATCACCCGCCCGGTGTAGAGCAGCTCCGCCGCGCGCCCCTGACCGATGATGCGGGGCAGGATGGCGCAGGCGCCCATGTCGCACCCGGCCAGTCCCACGCGAGTGAACAGAAACGCGGTGCGGGCGTTAGGCGTGCCGAGCCTGAAGTCCGAGGCCATCGCGAGAATCGCTCCGGCACCGGCGCACACGCCGTCGACGGCCGCGACGATGGGTTGCGGGCAGGCACGCATCGCTTTGACCAGGTCGCCGGTCATGCGCGTGAAGGTCAGCAGCCCCTGCGCATCCATGCGGGTCAGCGGCCCGATGATCTCGTGTACGTCACCCCCGGAGCAGAAATTCCCGCCCGCACCCGTGATGACGAGAGCGCGGATGGATGGCACCCCCACCAGCGCGCGGAACAGATCGCGCAGCTCGGCGTACGAGTCGAACGTCAGGGGATTCTTGCGCTCGGGCCGCTCGAGCGTGATCACCCCGACGCGCTCCTCGGCGTGCCAGCGGAAATGCCGCGGTTGAAAGCGATCGATGTCGAAGGAGGTCGTACCGTTCATGGGCGGGCCGTCAATGCGGGGCGGAGGACTGCACGAGCTGCTTCACCAGACCGAGCAGCTCCATCAGCTCGCGCTTCTGCCGTGCCGAGAGTCCCCCGAACAGATCGATCACCCATTGCTCGTGCTCGCTCGCCATGCGCGCGAACTGCCGTCGGCCCTCGGGAGTCAGCTTCACGCGGAACGCCCGCCGGTCGGCGGTGTCCACCTCGCGCACCACGAGCCCTTCCTTCTCCAGTCCGTCGGTGATGCCCGTGACGTTGCCACCGGTGACCATCATGCGCTGCGACAGCGCGCTCATCTTCAGCCCCTCGGGCGAGCGCTCGAGCTGCGCCATCAGGTCGAAGCGCGGCAGGGTGGTGCCGAAGCGCGTCTGGAGGCTCTGGCGGATGCGCGCCTCGACCTGGTTGGTGCACGACAGCAGCCGCAGCCACAGGCGCAGGGAGATGTGGTGATCGTCGTGCAGGCGCGTTTCGGCATCGACCGGCGCTGCGCTCGTCTTGTCCCGGCTGTCATGGCCGCGTGCCATCAGTACACCTCGCCGCCGGCAATGGGCAGGCTCTGGCCGATCACGCTCTCGGTGCCCGGCCGGACCAGCCAACGCATCGCGTGCGCCACCTCCGCCGGTTGGATCAGCCGCCGCTGCGGGTTCGACGCGAGCAGCGACTCAAGGGCTGCCTCGGGCGTGCGTCCCGTCTTGCGCACGATGTTCGCCACCGCATCCCGCACGATGTCCGTATCCGTAAATCCCGGACACAGGGCGTTGACGGTGATCGAGCGCGTGGCGTACTCGAGCGCGAGAGCGCGGGTCAGGCCGATCACCCCGTGTTTCGCCGCCGCATAGGCGGCGATGTACGCACCGCCGCGCAGACCGGCGACGCTGGCGATGTTCACGATGCGTCCGAAGCCCTGCGCGAGCATGTCCGGCACGGCCTCGCGGCAGCAGAGGTAGGTGCCGGTGAGATTGACCGCGAGCAGCGTGTGCCAGAGCGCTGGATCGGTGTCGGTGAACTTGGCGCTGGTGGCCTGGCCGGCGTTGTTGATCAGAATGTGCACCGGCCCGAAGCCAGCGCGGGCGGCCGCGAACGCCCGGGCGACGGCTGCCGGCTCGGCGACGTCGGTGGGGATCGGCTGGGCACGCTCCGGGCCGCCGAGCCGCGCCGCGATCTGCTCGAGCCGGGACCGGTCCCGGCCGAGCAGGGAGACGCGCGCTCCGTCGGCGGCGAGCGCGTTCGCGCAGGCCGCACCGATGCCGCGCCCGGCGCCGGTCACGACCGCGTGCCGCCCGGCGAGCGGCTGCTGCGATGCAGCCGGCTGACCTGGCATCAGTGGGCCGCTCCCGTGTCGGCGGCGCGCTGCCGAGTGCGCTCGAGCTGCGTCTTGCCCGAGAGATAAGGCTTCGGCCACCACTGCTCGGCGTAGTCGAGGCGGGCCGCGGCCTCGAGCGTCCAAGCGGGGTTGGCGAGGTGCGGCCGGGCGATCGCACACAGGTCGGCGCGGCCCGCCGCGATGATGGTGTTGACGTGATCTGGCTCGTAGATGTTGCCGACCGCCATCGCCGCAATGCCGATCTCGTTGCGCACTTCGTCGGCAAACGGCGTCTGCCACATACGACCGTATACGGGCTCCTGCCATGGGACGGTCTGACCGCTCGAGACGTCAATCAGGTCGGCATCCGCTTGCTTCAGTGCGCGGGCGATGGCGAGCAGATCCGCATCCGACAGTCCGCCTTGCGCCCAATCCGTCGCCGAGATGCGAACCGCGATCGGCCGCTCGGCCGGCCACACGGCCCGCACGGCCACCAACACCTCGAGCGGAAAGCGCAGTCGTCCGGCGACATCTCCGCCGTATTCGTCACCGCGGTGGTTGGTGAGCGGCGAGAGAAAGGACGCGAGCAGGTAGCCGTGCGCCATGTGCAGCTCGAGCATGTCGAAGCCGGCTTGAGCCCCAAGATCTGCCGCGTGCACGAACTGCTCGCGTACGGTATCCATATCGGCACGGCTCATCGCCTTCGGCGTGGCGCTGACCCCGGGCAGGTACGGCAGCGCCGATGGGGCGAGCAATGGCCAGTTGCCCTCCGGCAGCGGATGGTCCATCCGCTCCCATCCCAACTGCGTCGAGCCCTTGCGCCCGGAGTGTCCGAGCTGCAGGCACATCTTGGCGGGAGTTTGCCCGTGAACGAACCGCACGATCCGCCGCCACGCCTCGCGCTGGGTCTCGTTCCACAGGCCGGTGCAGCCCGGCGTGATGCGTCCCTCGGGCGAGACGCAGGTCATCTCCGTGTACACCAGGCCCGCACCCCCGAGCGCGCGGTGCCCGTAGTGCACCAGGTGCCACTCGTCGGGCACCCCGTCGGTGGCACAGTACTGCGCCATGGGGGAGACAACCACGCGATTGGCCAGCTCCAGGCCGCGCAGCCGCAGCGGCAGGAACATCGGCGGGCGTCGCTCGCGCAGCCCGGACCGACCGGCCAGCCACCGCTCGAACTCGCTGACGAACTGCGGATCTCGGCTCCTGAGGTTCTCATGCCCGATCCGCTGGCTGCCGGTGAGCAGGCTGTAGGCGAACTGCTCAGGCTCCAGGTGCGCATAGCGCGCGACGTTCTCGAACCACTCCATGCGGTTGCGCGCGGC
>JAJXWE010000102.1 GCA_021781775.1 Pseudomonadota bacterium
ACATGACCAAGGTGCCGAACGGCGGGTGGATTCCGCTTGCGCTCGCCGCGGTGCTGTTCACACTCTTCATCACCTGGCGCAGCGGTCGGCTCGAGCTGCGCGCGGCGCTCGCGCGCCAGGCCATTCCGCGCAGCGAGCTGCCGAATCTTCTCGCCGGAGTGCACCGCGTACCCGGCACCGCGGTGTTTCTCGCCAGCACCCCGGACCTGGTGCCCTCGGCGCTGATCCGCAACCTCGAGCACAACCGCGTGGTGCACGAGCGGCTGATCATCATGACCCTCGAGATCGTGCGCACTCCCCGGCAGGACCCCGCCAACCGCGTGGAGATCGACGAGGCGCTGCCGGCGGTCTACCTGGTCACGGCGCGCTTCGGGTTCATGGAGACCCCCGATGTCGCCGAGGCGCTGCGCGGCTGCCGCGCGCGGGGCCTGAAGGTGTTCATGGAAGACAGCTCGTTCTTCGTCGGCCAGCACGTGGTGCGCGCACGCGAGCTGCCCGGCTGGCGCGGCCTGCAGCGGCTGCTGTTTGCGCGCATGCAGCGCCACAGCACCCAGGCGGCGGAATTTTTCCGCATGCCCTCGCGCGGCGTCGTCTCGCTCAACACCGTGGTGGAGATCTGAGACCGCGCACGCGGCCGGACACCGATGATGCGGCACCGACCATGAGCCTCCCGCAGCCGCACGTCTCGCTGATTGTGGCCATGGCCGAGAACGGCTGCATCGGCCGCGACAACGGGCTGCCGTGGCGGCTGCCGGAGGATCTGCGCCGCTTCAAGGCGCTGACCCTCGGCAAGCCGATCCTGATGGGACGGCGGACCTACGAGTCGATCGGCCGGGCGCTGCCCGAGCGGCGCAATCTGGTTCTGACCCGCAATCGCCAATGGCAGCGCCCCGGCGTGCTCGCCGTACACTCCCTCGGCGATGCCCTCGGCTACCTGCGCGATGCCGATCAGCTGATCGGCATCGGCGGAGCCGAGGTCTACCGGCTGCTGATGCCCTTCGCCCGGCGCATCTATCTCACGCTGGTGCACGCCGAGGTCGCCGGCGACACGTTCTTCCCGGCCATCGATCCGACGCAATGGGCCGACGTCGAGTGTCAACACCACGCAGCAGGCGAGCACAACCCCTATGCGTTCACCTTCATGACACTCGAGCGCAAGAGCGCCCCGCAGCCACCGGGCGCTTACTGAGCGAGCGCCTGGGCCACCGCCTGGGCGAAATACTCGATGGTCTCCACGCGCAGTCCCGCGACGTTGATCCGGCTGTCCTCAGTCATGTAGACGTGGTGCGCCGCGCGCAGGCGCTGCACGGTCTGCGCCGAGACGCCCAGGTAAGAGAACATGCCGCGCTGGCGGAGGATGTGGCTGAAGTCTTTGCTCGGACAGGCCGCGGCGAGGGCCTCGGCCGCCGCGGCGCGTAGCTGCTGGATGCGCGTGCGCATCGTGGCGAGCTCACCCTGCCATGCCGCGCGCAGCGGCGCGGTGGTGAGGATGTGCGCCACGAGCGCCGCGCCATGATCCGGCGGCATCGAGTACAGGCCGCGCGCGATGCGCACCAGCTGGGTGAGCGCCGCATCGGCCGCAGCGCCGCTCTGCGCAAGCACCATCAGTCCGCCGACCCGCTCGCGATACAGGCCGAAGTTCTTCGAGCAGGACGTCGCGATGAGCGCCTCGGGCAGCTCCGCGGCGAGCAGACGCAGCCCGTAGGCATCCTCCTCGAGCCCGCGACCGAGCCCCTGGTAGGCCATGTCGATGAACGGCAGCAGCTCACGGCGGCGCAGGAGCGCGGCAACCTCGCGCCACTGGGCGTCCTCCAGATCCGCGCCCGTCGGGTTGTGGCAGGAGGCGTGCAGCAGCACCACCGAGCGCGGCGGCAACGCATCAAGCGCGCTCAGCATCGCACCGAAGGCGACCCCGCCCGTGGCCGCATCGAAGTACGGATAGCGCTCGAGCTTCAGGCCGCAATTCGAGAGCAACGGCACGTGGTTGGCCCAGGTCGGCGCGCTCACGTGCACGACCGCCTCGGGGCGTGCGATCCGGATCAGCTCCGCCCCGAGACGCAGCGCGCCGCAGCCACCGGGCGCCTGAACTGCGCAGAGCCGCTCGGAGCGGGCAAGCGGGGAGTCCGCACCGAGCACCAGCGTGCGCATCGCCTCGTTGAAGCTCGGGTTACCCGCCGGCGCCACGTAGGTCTTGGTCGTCTGTCGCTCGAGAACGGCCCGCTCGGCCTCGCGCACGGCCTGCATGACGGGTGTCTCGCCCCGCTCATCGCGGTAGACACCGACGCCGAGATCGACCTTGCGGGGATCGGGATCGGCCCGGAAGGCGGCCATCAGGCCGAGGATGGGGTCCGGCGCCAGCCGGTCGAGATGCTCAAGCACTGGGGGTCTCCTCGCCGCAACCTTCGGACGGCGGTGACGCCAGTTTACACGGTCAGCGTCACAGTTCCGGTCTCCCACGGTTCAAGATCGACCCGTCCACGCCGATACTCGCATCAGTACCGCTGCACAGTGGACCGACTCGCCCTTGAGCGGCGCAAGGCCCCCGGGCGGCATCATTTAGAACAGGCTTGCGCAGCTCGTGATCCAGATCATCGGTAGCGTCGTCGTCCTCGCCTGCGTGGCCGTGGGCTTCATGATCGAGGGAGGAAAGCTCCTCGCTCTTTGGCACCCTGCCGAGTTCCTGATCATCATCGGGGCGGCGTTCGGCGCCTTCCTCACCAGCAACCCGATCAAGGTCGTCAAGGCCTCCCTCACCGGCATCGTCGCACTGCTGAAGCAGGAGCGCTACGAGCACGAGGACTACGTCTCCATCCTGAAGTTGCTCTACGAAGTGCTGCTGCGCATCCGCAAGGAAGGACTGATGGCGATCGAGGCCGACGTCGATGCGCCGAACGGCGGTCAGCTCTTCAAGAAATATCCGCACATCGCGGCCGACCACCACCTGCGCCACTTCGTCACCGACAGCCTGCGCCTGATGGTCGGCGGCAACCTCGATCCACACGAGTTCGAGAGCCTGCTCGATGAGGAGCTCGAGACCTTCCGCCAGGAGATCCACGAGCCGGCGCACGCGGTGCAGCGCATGGCCGACGCATTGCCCGGGTTCGGCATCGTCGCCGCGGTGCTCGGCATCGTGAACACCATGGCGTCGATCGCCGGTGCCGATACCGCGAGCATCGGTGCGCGAGTCGCCTCGGCCCTGGTCGGCACGTTTCTCGGGATTCTGGTCTCGTACGGCTTCGTCGGTCCGCTCGCTGCCGCAATGGCCCACGCCGCGAACGACGAGGTCAAGGCCTTCGAGCTGGTGAAGATGGCATTGGTGGCGAACGTGCGCGGCTACGTGCCTGCCGTCGCGATCGAGTTCGCACGCAAGCTCCTGTTCAGCGACGTCCGGCCGAGCTTCGCCGACCTTGAGGCGAAGTTGAAGGACAAGCCTGCGAAAGCCTGATGGCCGCGCAGAAAGAAGAACGACCCCTCATCGTCGTCAAGCGGGCGCGACGCGCTGAGGGTGGACACCACGGGGGGGCCTGGAAGGTCGCCTACGCCGACTTCGTCACCGCCATGATGGCCTTCTTCCTGGTCATGTGGATCGTCACCGCGGTGAACAAGGCCGAGCGCGCCGCGATCTTCAACTACTTCAAGAATCCGAGCATGCAGTCCGGGCACAGCCCGCGCGCGGCCCCCGGGCCCCAGGGTCCCGGCGGTGCCAGCACCAGCCCGATCAACCTCGGCGGCGGGCTGAACGGCATGAACTCCAGCACTCATCCGATCGCCGCGGTCAACGCACCGAACAAGGGCGCCGGCAGCATCGACCTGCTGCAGTCACGCCGGAACATCAGCGCCGACCAGGCGCGCAAGCGCCTCGAGCACGCCGACCACAAGCGCCTCGAGTCCCTGATGGCCGAGCTGCGCCAGGCGGTGAACAAGAGTCAGGCGCTCAAGCCGTTCAAGAACCAGCTGCTGCTCGACATCACCCCGCGCGGCGTACGCATCCAGATCGTCGACGCCAAGAACCGGCCGATGTTCGACCTCGGCAGCGCGCACCTGCGCAGCTACACGCGCCGCATCCTGCAGACGCTGGCACCATACCTGAACACGGTGCCGAACCAGATCGCCATCATCGGGCACACCGATGCGCATCCCTATCCCGGACACAACCATTACACCAACTGGGAGCTGTCGGCCGACCGGGCCAACGCGGCGCGCCGGGCCTTGGCGCAAGGCGGCCTCGCGCACGACAAGGTTGCCCGGGTGGTGGGGCTCGCCTCGACGGTGCTGTTCGACAAGACCAACCCATTCGATCCGATCAACCGGCGCATCAGCATCATCGTCATGACGCGGCGCGAGGCCGAAGACGCCCTGCGCGCCGATACCGGCTCATCGAGTTCCGCACCCGCTGCGCCAACGCCGGCCATCCCTGCGAGGGCCGCCCCGGGCACGCCGCCGCGGCGTTGACCGCCGCCCCCTTTTCCTCACTCCCCGCTCACCACCCGGCGCATAGCCTTGGCGCACGCATCGGCCCGCGCACCCTGGCACGGACGGATGCGCACTGATTCGGTGCACGAGCAGGCCTGTGGTCGCTGCAGCCCTAAGATTTCAAAGACTTGCGTCACGCCCGGGCCCTGGCACGCGGCGTGCTTGTCCTTCACTGCCCGTACCGACGCGTGCCCACCCGAGGCTCACCATGCACAAGCTCGTCCCGCCACTATCCCGCGCCGGGTTCGTTCTGGGCGTCCTCGCGGCCGCGAGCGCCCAGGCCACGCCATTGGCGCAGGAGACGCTGACGCAGATCCTCGCCAACACGGGCATCAGTGCCTCCGGTTACCTCGCGGCGTCTTATTACGCCTCCACCGCAGACAACACCTACCATCAGTTCGACACGGCGCACGACACCTTCCAGTTCGATCAGGCCGGTCTCACTCTGGGCTACCAGCCCAAGCAGGGCTTCGGCGCGCTGCTCGATGTGATCGCCGGGCACGACGCCAAGATCGTCAACGCGGCCGAAAGCGCCTCGGCCGCGAGCAACAACGCGTTCGACCTGCTGCAGAGCTACGTGCAGTACGTCCATGGGGCGCTCGAGCTTCAGGCCGGGAAATTCACCACGCTCGCCGGTGCCGAGGTCATCGCGCCAACGGGCAACACGAATTTCTCGCGCTCCCTGCTGTTCTATGCCGAGCCGATGACCCACACCGGCGTGCGCGCCACGTACACCGTGAACAGCACGCTCAGCGTCATCGTCGGGCTCAACAACGGCTGGAACTACACCCGCGTCAGCTCCGGCCCCAAGACCGTGGAGCTGGGTCTTGCGCTGAATCCCTCTTCGCGCCTCTCGCTGACCGCGCAGAGTTACATCGGCAACGATCCGGTCGACCGTGCCCGACGCACGCTGATCGACACTGTGGCCACCTACAACGCCACCGCAGCGCTGCAGTTCGTACTCAGCTATGACTGGGGCCGCCAGGACGCGAGCGCCGTGACGGCCGGCGGCCGCTGGCGCGGGGTCGCGGCGTACCTCAACCAGCGCCTGAGCCGCCGGTGGCGCGTCTCCCTGCGCGGGGAGTCGCTCGACGATCGCAACGGGTTCGTGACCGGAACCGCGCAAACCCTGGGCGAAGGGACCGTCACCGTCGGCTACGACCCGACGGCCCAGTTCGAGTTACGGCTCGAAGGTCGCTACGACCATTCGAACCGCCCGACGTTCCAGGACTCGCATTTCGTGACGTCCAGCGGACGCCCCCTCGTCCGCTCCAGCGATCACCAGAGCGAGCTGGCCGTGCAGGGCGTCTACCACTTCTAGCCCCTTCCCCCACCGCCGCGTCTGAGGCCGGGCTTACGCCGTGCACGGCGATCGGGTGATTTCGCGCATGCCCGCGTCGGACGGAACGTGCTATGGTTAATGGGTCGCAATTCATCGCCGCACAGCGGCCCTTTGCCATGCCGAAGTCATCCGCACCGGTCCCACAGTCGGTCGAGACGGCCCCGCCGATCTGGACCAATATCATATTGTTTTCGTTGACATTTTTGGCTGCCGCCGTGCTCGTGCCCTGGTACGGGATCGTGCACGGCTACAGCACCGCGGCCTGGGTGCTCCTCGGAGTCTTCCTGACGGCGAACGAGCTGTCGATCACGGCGGGCTACCACCGCCTGTGGGCGCACCGTGCCTACGAGGCCCACTGGAGCCTGCGGGCGGTCTATCTGGTCTTCGCCACCATGGCCCTGCAGAACAGTGCCTGGAACTGGTGCAGCGGCCACCGCCGTCATCACCTGAATGTCGACGACGAGCAGCTCGACCCGTACTCGGCGCGGCGTGGCTTCTGGTTCTCGCACATCGGCTGGATGGTGCGCGAGTACCCGAGCGGCAAGTCTGACTTCAGCAACATCCCCGATCTGCGCCGCGACCGCATGCTGGCGTTCCAGCACCGGTACTACCTGCCGCTCGTGCTGCTGACCAAC
>JAJXWE010000103.1 GCA_021781775.1 Pseudomonadota bacterium
ATGCCCGAGAACCGCCGCGCCGATGCCGCCCATGCCGAAGGCCAGGCCGAAGAACAGGCCGGCCACCGTGCCGGTGCGGCCCGGCAGCAGCTCCTGGGCATAGACCACGATCGCCGGGAAGGCCGAGGCGAGGATCATCCCGATCGGCACCGTCAGCACGCCGGTCCAGAACAGGTTCGCATGCGGCAGCAGCAGCGTGAAGGGCAGCACGCCGACGATGGAGCCCCAGATCACGTACTTACGGCCGATCCGATCGCCGATCGGCCCGCCGATGAGTGTGCCGGCGGCTACCGCACCGAGGAACACGAACAGGTGCACCTGGGCGCTCTGGATCGACACGTGAAAGCGGCTGATCAGGTACAGGGTGTAGTAGCTAGTGAGGCTCGCGAGGTAGAAATACTTCGAGAAGATGAGCGCGAGCAGCACGAGCATCGCTACGGTCACGTGTCGGCGAGTCGGGGCCTGCGCCGCAGCGTCGCTGCTGCGCGGCTTCAGCCGCTCGAGCCCGTGCTGGCGGTACCAGTGTCCGACCTGCAGCAGAATGAACATGCCCGCAAGCGCCGCACAGGAAAACCACACCACGCTCGACTGGCCGTACGGCAGGACGATGAACGCCGCCAGCAGCGGTCCGATCGAGGAGCCGAGATTACCGCCGACCTGGAAGACCGACTGTGCCAGGCCGTGACGTCCGCCCGAGGCCATGCGCGCCACGCGGGAGGATTCAGGGTGAAACACCGAGGAGCCGCAGCCGATCAACGCGGCGGCGGTGAGCAGCAGCGGGAAGGAATGGGCGTAGGCGAGCAGCGCGAGGCCGATCAGGGTGAAGCCCATTCCGGTGGACAGCGAGTACGGGCGCGGGCGCCGGTCCGTGTATCGTCCGATGACGGGTTGTAGGATCGAGGCGGTGATCTGATAGGTGAACGTCAGAGCGCCGATCTGTCCGAACGACAGATCGTAGTGCGCCTTGAGCATCGGATACAGCGCCGGCAGCAGCGACTGCATCATGTCGTTCAGCAGGTGGCTGAAGCTGATCGCGAGCAGTACCGCGACGGCAGTCTGGCTGGCGGCGCGCGCGGCGCCCGTGCTGGCGACGGTCTCGTTCAAGTAACGCTCCGGCTGAAGCGGCTACTGTGCCGCATTTGCGACCGGGGCGCCTCTCCCCATGGAAGGAGGTTGCGGCCGGCTCCGGCGTCGCTCCGGGGCCGGCCGCCCGGGAGCGGGCCCGGACGCCGCCGACACCGTTCAGTTCGGGGGGTTGCTGCTGCTGCTCGGGGCCTGCTCCTGCAGAGGATAGGCCTGTGCGGCGGGGGCAGGGGCGCCCGCCGGCGCAGTGGCCGCCGGCGCGGCTGCAGCCGCCTGCTCCGCAGACATCCCGGCGGCCGTATCTACCGCATCGAGAAACCGGGTGGCGGCGCTGTCGCTGCTCGAGACCGCGCCCGACATGATCTGCGAGGCCCGCACGTGCGGCTGACCGTAGAATGCCGCGTTCGCGCCGGTGTCGACGGTCATCTCCGAGCCGCTGACGGCGACGCCGGCGAACAGTCCCTTGTTGTGCGAGTAGGAATAGACGGCGGCATTGAAGGTCTGCACCGTGGCCGCGGAGGCCTGCCGGCCGACCGGCCCGGCCGCCACCGAGGCGGAGGCGCCGAGCGTCACCTTGCCGCCGCTCAGTCCGGCGACGCCTTTGCGCGAGGTGAACACCAGCACCAGGTCGGTCTTCTGCACGCCCCATTGGAAGCCGAAGCTTCCGCCGGTGAGGGTGATGAACACGGGGCTTGAGAAACGGCCGTCGCTCTTGCGTACGACCAGTACGCCATGTCCACGGCGTGCACCGAAGAAGAAAGCGACCTTGGTCAGGTCCGGAATTACTGCGATGCCGTAGGCACGCTGCAGCAGCCACTGTGGGATGCCCTGGTCGCGGGTGCCCTTCAGATCGTTCAGAACCTGGGTGGCGAGCAGCAGCCGGCCTTCCTGCAGGGCAGCCTGCGCGTGCGCCGCGACCGTCGTCAGTGCGAACAGCACGCCAGCGAGCGCCGTGAGCAAGCGGGAACGAATGCGCATGTCGGGTTTACTCCAGTGCTGCGGGTTCGGGCGGATCGAGCGAAGATCGAACGGCTCGTCCCGGCCCGACTCAATGCGTGAAGCTTACCGCAGAGCGTGTGGCGATGGGAGTTGGCGTTCGCGGCGGTGGCGCCGTTCAGCGCCGGTTCAGCGGGTGGCTGGCGAAGCCGACAATTCTTCGAGCGCAGTGCCGCTCAGGCGGAACATACGCCAGTCGGACAGCAGTTCGGCGCCGAGTCCGCGGTAAAAGGCGATCGACGGTTCGTTCCACTCGAGTACCGACCAGTCCAGACGCGCGCAGCGCCGCTCGACGGCGAGGCGCGCCAGGTGGCGCAACAGCAACCGGCCGACGCCCCGGCCGCGCATGTGCGGCTTGACGTACAAATCCTCCAGATAGATGCCCGGACGTCCCTTGAAGGTCGAGAAATTGTGGAAGAAGAGCGCGAAGCCCACCGGCACTTCGGCGTCGCACGCGAACACGACTTCCGCAAAACGCTGTGCGCCGAACAGCCGCTCGCGCAGATCTGCCGGGGTCGCGGTCACCTCGCGCTCGAGGCGCTCATAGCGGGCAAGTTCGCGGATGAACTCGAGTATCTGGTCGACGTCGTCTGCGACGGCGGGGCGGATTTCGATCATGGTGGCGTTTATCCGGTGCTCTGCAGTCCCTGCGCAATGCCGGTCGTGCTGACCAACAGCGCCTCGAACAGGTCGCGGTCGGTGCGCCCGCCGGCGCGCCAGCGCGCGAGCAGATCGACCTGCATGAGATTCATCGGATCGATGTAGGGGTTGCGCAGGCGGATCGCGCGCTGCAGCAGCGGTTCGCCGTCGAGCAACTCCCCGGCGCCCTTGATCCGCAGTACCTGCTCGCGCGTCAGTTCGTACTCTGCGCGGATCACTGCGGCGAAGCGGCGCAGCGGCTCGGGCGCCAGCTCGTGGTAGGCCGAGGCGATTTCCAGGTCCGCGCGTGCCAGCATCGACTCGACGTCGTCAATCAGGTTGCGCAGGAACGCCCACTCGCCGTACACGGCCCGCATGGTGCCCGCGCCGTGGCGCTCGGCTGCGGCCCGCAGACCCGAGCCCGCCCCGAACCAGGCCGGCAGCATGTGTCGGGTCTGCGTCCAGGCAAATACCCACGCGACCGGCAATAGTCCGTCGGTGCCCGCGCCGGCGAGACGATGCATCGAACGGGAACCGACCTGCATCCGCTCGATGACGTCGATGGGGGTCGCTGCGCGGAAGAACTCGTGAAATTCGGGTTGCGCATAGACGAGTGCGCGGTACGCAGCGCGACTCGCGGCTGCGAGCGTGGCTGCGCACTCGATGTGTGTCGGCGGCGTCGGGCGCGGATTATGCTCGGCGCAGGCCAGGCTGAGGGCGTTGAACGCGCGCTCCAGCGTGCGCATCGCGATCGGGCGCAGGCCGTAGCCCTGCTTGATGGTCTCGCCCTGCTCGCGCAGGCGCAGAATGCCGTTGAGCGAGTCCGGGGGCGCGGAACGCACCAGTCGGTCGATGCGTCCGCCGCCGCGTGCGACACTGGCACCGCGGACGTGCATGATGGCTGGGCTCTGCCCGGCGCTGCCGATGGTTTCAGTCAGCGCGCGCTGGGCTTGGTGGATGGCGAAGCGCGAGGCACACGGCCCCGCCTCCCTGTTGCTGTCCGAGTAGCCGAGCAGCACGTTCTGGCGCGCGCCGCGGCCTTCCAGGTGACGGGCGTAGGCCGGCACGGACAAAAGTTCGCGCATGATCGAGCCGCTGCGCTCGAGGGCAGCGATCGACTCGAACTGCGGCGCAATGTCGAGCGTAACCTGGCCGGTGCTCTTGTCGAAAACCGCTGCCCAGCGCGCCAGCAGCACCGCCGCGAGGACGTCGTCGACGCCCTGTGTGCCGCTGACGATGAAGCAGCCGATCGCCTGCGGACCGTAGCGGTGGCGGATCTGCGGGAACGTCTCGAACACGGCCAGATTGCGCCGGGCGAGTGCGTCGAGCTCGACGCGCGGACCGGTGTCCTTCTCGAGCGCCTCGGCCAGCAGTCGCGCCCGCTCCTCGCTCGAGCGGCCCGTCCACAGCGGATCATCGCTGCCCTGGGCGATGATCTGGTGCAGCACGCTCGCGTGCTGGCGCACATCGAGGCTCGCGAGGTGAAAACCGAAGGTGTCTATGCGCCTCAGCAGGCGGCGGATCTGGAACAGCCCGGCGGTGGCCCCCTTGTTGGCCTGCAGGCTCTCGGCGATCAACTGAACGTCGTCGCGGAATTGACGGACGTTGTCGTAGCCGCTGCCTCGGCCATCCTGGGTATCGCGCAGCCGCAGCGCGAGCTGCGTCAGGAAGAGCCGGTACGGCATGCGGTCGCGGCGGCCGAGCATTGCCGGGCGCGCCCCCGGGGCAAGCCGGGTGTACTCCTCGCTGCGCTGGGTCAGCTTGCTCGAGACGCTGGTGCGCCGTTCGCCCTGCGAAAGCCGTTCGGCGAGCTTCTGGCACTCGCCGATGTAGGCGCCGAGCAGGATGTGCTGGTGCCTGGCCAGCGTTTCGCGGATGGTGCGGGCATGCACATCGGGATGCCCGTCCATGTCGCCGCCGACCCACGAGCCGAAGCGCAGGATGTCGGGCAGATCGATCGACTCCGACGGCACGCTGAACACCTTGCCGAGCGCCTGGGCGATCTCCTCGTAGAACGCCGGAACGGCCCGATAGAGGATCTCGACCAGATAGAAGATGACCTGCTCGCGCTCATCTCCCACGGTCAGCTGTTTGCGCGGCAACTCCTCGGTCTGCCAGGAGGTGGTCAGCTCGAAGCGGATTCCGTTCCACAGGCCGCGCTGCTCGTTCGGGGTAAGCGTCGGGTCGAGCCTGCCGAACATGCGTTGCGCGATACGCTGTTGCTTGCGCAGCAGCGTGCGGCGTGTCGCCTGCAGAGCGTGCGCGGAGAAGACCGGCTCGATGTGCAGCGATCCGATCAGATCGAGCACCTGCTCGAGGGTCATGCCGCGGTCGGCGAGCTCGGCGATCGCGCTCTCGACGCCACCGGGCTGCGGGTGATCGGTGGTGCGGAAGTACTCGCGCCGCCGCCGGATCCGATGCACGTTCTCGGCCAGGTTCACGGTGCGGAACCACATCGAGAAGGCGCGCACCAGCTCGCGCGCCAGCGCTGGAGGACGGTCGCGGACCGAGGCGAGGAGTTCGGCGGTCGCGGCGGCGCTGCCCTCGCGGCGCGCGATGGCCGCGCGGCGGTCGAGTTCAACCAGCTCGAACAGCGGTTGCCCGCCCTGTTCGCGCAGGATTTGCCCGATCAGCTCCCCGAGCGCGTGCACGTCCTCGCGCAGCGCGGCATGCTCGGGCGGAAATTGGATGTCGCTTCGGTTCACCGGCGCGCGATTGTATCCTAGCCGGCGAGCAGGACCGACTCGGCGCGCTCCAGCTCCTCTGGCGTGCCGTAGAGCACCACGACGTCTCCGTCGCGGAGGCGCGTGCTCGCGGCCGGGTCTCGGCCGAGGATGCCGTGCCGGCGAATGCCCTGGAAGGTGGCCTGGGCACCGCGCGCGCGGGCCTCGGCGAGCGTGCGGCCCACCGCCCAGGCCCCCGGCGGGACCACTATCGCCCGGACCTCCTCGCTGGACTCGCGCCCATCGTCGAGCGCCGAGTCCCCGGCCTCGCGCACGATGCTGCGCAGCACGTTGTAACGGTGATTGCGGATGTCCCCGATGAGGCGGACCACGCGCGAAACCGGCACCCGCAGCAGCATCAGCACGTGCGAGACCAGCATCAGGCTCGCTTCGAAGGTCTCCGGGACCACGGCCGTGGCTCCCGCGGCCTCGAGTTCCCGCAGACGTGAGTCGTCCGGGGTGCGCACCAGGATCGGCACATCCGGGCGCTGGGCGCGCACGGCGCGCAGGATGCCGAGCGCAGTGCTCGGGTCGGAGAAGCTGATCACCAGCGCCGTGGCGGTGTCCAGTCCGGCGGTCGTGAGCATCTGCTCGTCGGACGAATCGCCGTAGATCACCGGATCACCCGCCTGGCGCGCCGCCGCGATGCGTGCCGGGTCGAGGTCGAGGGCGATGTACTCGAAGCCTTGCGCCTCCAGGACTCGGGCCACACTCTGGCCGACGCGGCCGAAGCCGCAGAGGATGACGTGCGCCCGTCCGCCGATCGCGGTGGTCGCCGCGCTCTCGCGCTCGAAGGCCGTACGTTGCGCGGGTCCGCGCTCACGCAGCAGCAGCCGGGCGATCCGCTTGTTGTGATTGAGCAGCAGCGGGCTGAGCACCATCGAGAGCACGAGCGCAAGCAGCAGGGGCTGGCCGAAGCGCTGCGGCAGCACGTGATCGGCCAGCGCGACGCTGCCGAGCGCAACCCCGAATTCCCCGCCGA
>JAJXWE010000104.1 GCA_021781775.1 Pseudomonadota bacterium
AGCGAGAAGCTGACCCCGTGCAAGATCCTGAGCGTCCCGGTTGTTCCGGACAGCGGTCGCGTGCTTGGCGTTCTCGCCTTCTTCAATCCCCCGCGCGCCTCTGATTACCAGAGCCGCCATACCTTTCTGGCGCATCACCTCGGCCGCCAGAGCGCCGCCCTCGTCACCGTGCAATTTGATCTGATGACCGGGTTGTATTCGCGCGACGGGCTCGAGCAGATGTACGGCCGATTACCGGAGGACCTCGCGCACGGCGAACGCAGCGTGATTCACCTCGACGTCGATCACATGGAAGTCGTCAACGAGTTGCACGGCTTCGAGCTCGGCAACGAGTTGATCGTGCGCATCGCCGATCTTCTGCGTCCACCGCTGCTGCCCGAGAACGTCCTCGCTGCGCGCATCTCCGGCGACCGCTTCGCGGTGATTCTGCCCGACACCGACACCCGGGGCGCAGCCGGCATCGCCGCACGGATTCAACAGGCCGTGAGCGCGCTGATCATCGGTCCGGCCGACAGCCCCGTCGAGGTCTCGGTCAGCTGCGGCGTCGCGGCTCTCGTCAGCATGCCCGAGGGACTGGCCCGCGCGCTCGCCGCGGCGGAGCTGGCCTGCAAGAGCGCCAAAAAGCGCGGCCGCAACCGCGTCGAGCTCTACGCGGTCGAGGATTCGAGCATGATGCGCCGCCACGAGGACATCACTGCCGTGGGACGGCTGCGCTCGGCGATCCGGTCCGAGCGCCTCGTGCTGTACGCGCAACGCATCGCGCCGCTGCGCGATCGCAGCCTGCCCGGCGGCTACGAGATCCTGTTGCGACTGCGCGATCCGGAACAGGGACTGATCTCACTCGGGCCACTGATCAGCGCCGCCGAGCGCTACCAGTTGCTGCCCTCAATCGACCGCTGGGTGGCACACCGGGCGGTGCAGACGCTCGCCGTGTACCGCAATCTGCTGAAGACGCGCGGCATCACGCTGTCGATGAACCTGTCGGGTCAGTCGGTGGGCAACGAGGAATACACGCACCAGCTCATTGCCGACCTCACCGAGGCGAACCTGCCCCCGGGCGCTCTGTCGCTCGAGATCACCGAGCAGGCTGCCGTCAGCAGCCTGGCGCGTGCCCACGAGATGATCCAGCGCCTTGCGCCCTGGAATTGCCGCTTCGCGCTCGATGACTTCGGCACCGGCGCCAATTCCCTCGCCAGCCTGAATGCACTGCCCTTCGCTCGCGTGAAGATCGACGGATCTTTCGTTCGCGACATTCTCACCAACCCTCGCTCCGAGGCCACGGTGCGCGGGGTCGTCGAGTTGGCCCGCGGCCTGCGGCTCGAGACGGTGGCCGAATACGTCGAAACCGAAGCCATCGCCGCGACGCTGCGCAGGCTCGGCGTCGACTACGCGCAAGGTTACGCCTTCGGCAGGCCCGAGCCTCTCGATGACATCCTGCGCGCGCTCGCGGACGAAGAATCCCAGCGCCTGCACCGTCTGTACCTGGAAATGTAGGCTCGCGCGAGTCGACTGCGCGCGCCAAGGCGCACACAGCGCCGCACCGGGATCGGCCGCGGCCCGGGCCGAGGTCCCGCCTGCCCACCGCGATCTGCTCCCCGCTCACTGCCGATCGTAGGTAGATCACCGAATGCCGTAATCCGCGTCCGGGCCCAAAAAATAACGCGTGCATCGAAGACATCCTTGTTGCAACCAGACGGGAGTATCGCCATGAGCCTCATTCGCTGGGATCCGTTCGCGGACGTCGAGAGCCTGTTCAACCGCATGATGCCGCGGACCACGCGCGGCCCGCGCCTCGCCCTGGAGGAAGACGGCGGTCTGACCTTCGAGTGGTCGCCATCGGCGGACATCAGCGAGACCGACAAGGAGTACCTGGTCCACGCTGATCTGCCGGGACTGAAGAAGGAGGAGGTGAAAGTCACATTCACGGATGGGGTGCTCACGATCCGGGGAGAACGCAAGCAGCACAAGGAGGAGACGAAGGAGAAATATCACCGGGTCGAGAATTACTACGGGAGCTTCAGCCGCGCGTTTTCGCTGCCCGAGAACATCAAGGCCGATGCGATCCACTGCGACAGCCAGGACGGCGTGCTGAGCGTGCACATTCCCAAGGCCGAACAGAAAAAGCCGCGGGAAATCACCATACAGTAACGACAGTGCCCCCGAACGTCGCGGGCACGACATGCGATTGAGCGCATGCCGTGCCCACGCCGGGGCAGTCTCTGATCAGCCGACCTGACGGCCCGTCACGGACCTGAGCGCACTCAGGCGCGACGCCAGCCTCCATCGGTGCGATCCCGGCCGGCGGCGGGGCGCTCCCCGCCTTGGCGCTCGCGGCCGAACCGCTGTTCCTGGCCCTGTCCGGCACCGCGGCCGGGTCCCTCGGTGCGCGACGGGCTGCCCGTGTGCTGATGCGAACGCGATTCGCCGCGGTGAGCATCCGGAGCGCGCGGCGCGCCGTGCGGCGCGTGCGAGCGCTCGCCACCACGTCCGCGGCCCGAGTCGTGTATCGGCCGACGGCCATCGCGGCGGGTACCCTGCTGACCGTGGGCGCTGCGCGTGTTGCCACCCGCGCCACTGCGCCGGCCACCGCTTTGGACGGGGCGGTCCGGCTCCGCGGGCGTCGCGATGATCGCGAACTTCGGCACCGCTGCTGCCGGTATCGGCGTGCGCAGCAGTTTTTCGATGTCGCGCAGCAACGGCTCCTCGTCCGGCGAAACCAGCGAGACGGCCGCGCCCGCAGCGCCAGCCCGGGCGGTGCGGCCGATGCGGTGGACGTAGTCCTCCGGCACGTTCGGCAGCTCGTAGTTGACCACGTGTGGCAGCTCTTTGATGTCCAGACCCCGCGCCGCAACCTCCGTTGCGACCAGCGCCGTGACGCGCAGACCCTTGAAGTCCGCCAGCGCGCGCACGCGCGCCGCTTGACTCTTGTTGCCGTGGATCGCCGCCGCTGCGATGCCGGCGCCTTCGAGTTGCTTGGCCAGGCGATTCGCACCGTGCTTGGTGCGCGTGAACACCAGCACCTGCTGCCAGTTGCCCTCCTGGATCAGATGCGCCAGCAGGTGGCGCTTGCTGTCCTTCTGCACGCGGTACAGCGACTGCGTGACCCGCTCGGCAGTGGAATTGCGGCTGGCGACCTCGACGGCCACCGGATCACGCAGGAACCGCTGTGCCAGAGCACGGATGTCGTCCGAGTAGGTCGCCGAGAACATCAGGTTCTGGCGCTGGGGCGGCAATAGCTTCAGAACCCGGCGGATCGCAGGGATGAAGCCCATGTCGAGCATCCGGTCCGCCTCGTCGAGCACGAACCAGCCGACGCGGCTCAGATCGAGCGCGCGCTGCTCGCTGAGATCGAGCAGCCGCCCCGGCGTGGCAATGAGCAGATCGCAGCCGCGGCGCAGCTGATCGATCTGCGGATTGATGCCGACGCCGCCGAACACCACGGCGGTGCGCAGCTGCAGGTACCGGCCGTAGCCGGTGGCATTGTCGGCGACCTGTGCGGCGAGTTCGCGCGTCGGAGTGAGCACCAGGGCACGGGGCGGGCCGGAGCCCGTCCCGCCCGAGAGCTGCTGGAGGATCGGCAACACGAACGCGGCAGTCTTGCCGGTGCCGGTCTGGGCTCCGGCGAGCACGTCACGGCCGCTGAGAATGGCGGGAATCGTCCCCGCCTGGATAGGAGTCGGCTCGGTGTAGCCTTTTTCGGCCACCGCGCGCAGCAGCTCGGGCCGCAGCCCGAGAGTAGAAAACGACATGAATACCTCTGTGAGTCTGTCTCGCGCGTACGGCCGGCCGCCCGCTGCGGCAGAGCCGGCGGACAGACCTGGTTTTCAGGCCGTGGCGGTCAAAGCGAGTATGGTGTGTGAATCGAAGCGAAGCCGGATTGGCTTGACCGCGAGCGAGGCAGGCGCAGACCGCTTGGCGCCTGTATAGTCTTGCGCCGCCGACTATACCGACCCGCCGCTCGCCAGTCCATTGTTATTCGAACCCACGAGATGTCCCTGATCACACTTCGCGATGCGCAGCTCGCCTTCGGCGAGCGCGCCCTGCTCGATGGCGCACAGCTCAGCCTGCAGGCCGGTGAGCGGCTCGGATTCATAGGCCGCAACGGCACCGGCAAATCCACGGTCCTGAAGGTAATGGCCGGGATCCAGTCTCTCGACGAGGGGGAAATCCAGCGACGCTCCGGGCTGCGCAGTGCCTTCGTCGAGCAGGAACCACTGTTGCCGCCAGCCGCCACGGTACGCGACAGCCTGCTAGAGCGGGCACGCACCGTGGCACACGCCTCCGCCTGCACCGTCGAGGAGCTGCACGGCGCGGACCGGGAGCGCTGGCAGTTGCAGTCGCGTCTGGCGGAGCTGCTGCAGCGCTTTGGACTGCACGGCGGAGAAGACCCGGCGAGCTGTTCCGGAGGCGAGCGCAAGCGCGCGGCGCTGGCGCTCGCCTTCGCCTCCTCGCCGGAGCTGCTGCTGCTCGATGAGCCGACCAACCATCTCGACATCGACGGCATCGGCATTCTGGAGGAATTTGCGCAGAAGGCGCCGGCGGCCCTCATCGTCACGCACGATCGGGCATTTCTTGACCGCATCGCCACCCGCATCGTCGAGCTCGACCGCGGCGTAATCCGCTCTTACCCCGGGAACTTCGCGGCCTACGAGACGCGCCGCGACCAGGAATGTGCCGCCGAAGATCTCGGCCGGCGCCGCTTCGAGAAGTTCTGGCAGCAGGAGGAGATCTGGATCCGCAAGGGCGTCGAGGCAAGGCGCACGCGCAACGAGGGACGCGTGCGGCGACTCGAGCAGCTGCGCCAGGAACGCCTAGAGCGCCGCGACCGCATCGGCAGTATCCGGCTCGCCCTCGATGCCGGGGAGCGCTCCGGCCGTCTGGTGGCCGAGCTGACCGACGTCGGTCAGTCCTTCGCCGGGCGCGTGCTGATCGAGGGCTTCTCCACGCGCATCATGCGTGGTGACCGCGTGGGATTGATCGGCTCGAACGGAGCCGGCAAGACCACGCTGCTGCGCATCATCCTCGGGCAGCTCGCTCCGCAGCGCGGCACGGTGCGTCTCGGCACCAACCTGCAGGTGGCGTACTTCGATCAGATGCGCGAGCAACTCGACCCGCAGGCAACGCTCGCCGAGGCGATCAGCCCCGGTTCGGACTGGATCACGATCGGCACCGAGCGCAAGCACATCGTGACTTACCTCGGCGATTTCCTCTTTCCGGCGCACCGCGCCAGCTCCCCGGTGAGGATGCTCTCCGGCGGGGAGCGCAACCGGCTGTTTCTGGCCCGTCTGTTCGCGCGACCCGCCAATCTGCTGGTGCTCGACGAACCGACCAACGACCTGGACATCGACTCGCTGGAGCTGCTCGAGCAGCGGCTGCAGGACTACCCGGGCACGCTGCTGCTGGTCAGCCACGACCGGCGGTTTCTCGACAACGTCGTCACCCAGACATTTGCCGCCGAGGACGCAGGACGGTGGGGAACCTATGTGGGCGGCTACAGCGACTGGGTGCGCCAGAGACCGCAGCCATCCCCCGCGCGCGCGCGCGGCGCGACGGAGAACGCCGCGCCCGGCGAGTCAGCACCGACGCCCCAGCGGCGGCCGGGTCGTCCCGGGCGCCTCAGCTACATGGACGGCCGGGAACTGGCAGCGCTGCCCAGCCAGATCGAAGCGCTGGAGCACGAGCAGACCGAGATCGTCGGCCGCATGGGCGAAGCGGCCTATTCCGCCGCGGGCCTGGAGCGGATGCAGGCCGACGGCCTGCGCCTGCAGGAGATCGCCACCACGCTCGAGCGCCTGTACGCACGGTGGGAGACGCTCGAGGCCCAGCTCAGCGTCAGCTGAGCGGACCGCACGGCCCTCACCTCACATATCCAGGCCGAGTTCCAGGCGGAAGGCATACCGTCCAACGCGCCGGTCAGTGCCGCGACCCGCAACGCGCTCAACGCGCGCAGCAATGACCATCATTGCGCCAAGATCGGATCGAAGCGTCTGCGTGAGAAGGCACGTGGATGTGCCGTGACCCGCACCGTCGGCGACGGCTGCGCTCACCACCGCCCGGGTTGCCCTTCCCTGCCTAGCGCGCCACGGCCGAATTGCGTGGCGTCCGGTGCGCGGCGCGTTCCATGGCGTCGGATGACTCCGGCTTGATCAACAGGAAGTCACTCTCGAGCGCCTCGACGAGCGCCGAGGTCAACGTACCGACCAGCCGCACCGGCGCGTTGCGGTGGGTGAGTGCGCCGAGCGCCAGCACGTCGTAGTCGCGCCCCGCAGCGAACGCTGCAAGTTCCTGTTCCGGCGGACCGGACAAGATATGGGCGTGCTGCTCGTCGAGATCGGCCTGACGAGCCAGCGCACGCAGTCGCGCCGCGTGAGCGCGTCCCTCGGGGCTTTCGGAGCGCAGTGGCTCGGCGTAGAGCAGCTC
>JAJXWE010000105.1 GCA_021781775.1 Pseudomonadota bacterium
CTGCGCCGCGCCCGTTTCTTCGACGAAGCCCATGCCACCGTGCACCTGGACGCCGAGAGCGGCGGTTTCGTTGCCCGTCTCCGTGCACCACCCTTTGACGATCGGGATCAACAGATCCCCTCGTTCCTGGGCAGCGCGGCGCACTGCCTCGTCCGGGTGATGTGCGCCCAGGTCGAGCTGGGAGCCGGCGTACAACGCCAGAGCGCGCGACGCCTCCGTACAGGACTTCATCGTCAGCAGCATGCGCCGGACATCCGGATGCTGAACGATCGCCGCCGGCGCATGGCCGGTGGCGCCCGGTGGCTTGCCCTGCAGCCGCGTGCGGGCATAGTCGGCCGCATGCTGGAATGCTCGCTCACCGACTGCGTAGCCTTCGACGCCGACCGCCAGCCGGGCGGTGTTCATCATGACGAACATGTATTCCAGGCCGCGGTTCGGCTCGCCGACCAGGTAGCCGACTGCGCCTCGATCATGGCCAATCTGCATCACGCAGGTCGGGCTCGCGTGGATGCCGAGCTTGTGCTCGATCGAGGCGCACCGGACCTCATTGCGCTCACCCAGCGCGCCGTCGGCCCCGACCAGAACCTTCGGGACGATGAACAGTGAGATGCCCTTGATCCCCGCGGGTGCTCCATCGATGCGGGCGAGCACCATGTGGATGGTGTTCTCCGTGAAATCGTGATCGCCCCAGGTGATGAAGATCTTCTGCCCGAACAGCCGGTAGTGCTCGCCTTCGGGCGTCGCCCGGGTGCGGATCTGCGCAAGGTCCGATCCGGCCTGCGGCTCGGTGAGCACCATGGTGCCCGTCCATTCGCCGCTCACCATCTTGGGCAGGTACCGCTGCTGTTGCTCGGCGGTGGCGCATAGCGCGAGGGCGTGCACCGCGCCGTGGGTCAGCATCGGACAAAGCTTGAACGCAAGGTTTGCCGAAGCCACGACCTCCTGGACGGCACTGCTGAGCGCCTGGGGGACCTGCTGACCGCCGAAGCGCGGGTCCGCCCCGAGCTGCGGCCAGCCGCCTTCCGTGAACTGCCGGTAAGCGTCCTTGAAACCGGCCGGGCTGAGCACCCCCTCGGCTGTCCAATGCGCCCCTTCGCGGTCACCCGGCCGGTTCAGCGGATCGAGCACGGTTTCAGCGAAGCGACCGGCTTCCGCGAGGATCGATGCCCCGAGTTCGTCCGAATAGTCGGCGTACACCGGACAGGCGGTGAGCTCGCCGGTGGCCAGCAATTCCTCGAGCACGAAACGCAGCTCTCTCAGCGGCGCGCGATACATGGTCGATCTCCGCGGACGGGGGATTGAAGCGGCTAGTTTAACCTTTTTTTGGCACTATCCTACTGTCGGGTAACGTACCTTCCCGCCGGTAGGGTGCGTGCGGTGTCCGGCCCTCGCCGTCGCGAGGCGGCGGTCCGCAGCCGCCGTGCCCGTTGTCCCGGCGCACTCGACGCAGACCGTGCACCGGTCCTGAGGCGTGCGACGCATATGTCAAACCCCGGAGCGATGCGTCCGCTCGATGTTTGAATATGACAAGCTGTTATGACAAACAACGCGCGCGCACGCATCGCCGGTGCGATATGTCCGAGCGGAACGCGAGAGAGTTCACGGTAGCGAGCGCCCCACGCTGTCACTCTTCGCCAACACCCAGCCTGGTTCGACTCTGCAATGGGAGACGTCATGCATTCATCGGCGCTGCACGCCGTCCGGTCCGAAGAGGCCGCCACCGCCGATGTATCCGGACCGCAGAACGTCGAATCGCTCGGGCGGCGGCTGCGCGACGCGCTGCCGCCGCTGCGTCTGCATTCGGTCTCGATCTACGACAGCGAATGCAATGTGTTGTGGCTCAGCGAGGGAGCGCTCGGGCCCGACGAACACGCGCTGGTGATGGATGCCGTCGAACGACTCGGCACACAGGCCAGCGAGCCATTCGAGCAGCGGGTGGAAGACGGACGCGTCGCGGTTTTCCTGCCCGTGCGTACCGCGCAGGCCGCAGCGCATGGACTCGTCATGGTGCTGGCGGACACCAAAGCTCCGGGCGAGGGTCTGCTCGCGCGGATCTGCACCGCGCCCGTGCAAGGACTGGTGCGTGCGTTGACCGAGGTGATCCGGCCGGTCCCGCCGCGGCGCCTCGAGCATGATCCGACGGGTCTGCTGCTCTCTCTCGCGGCGGATGTTCCGCCGGAGTCGGCGGGCGGGCCGCCGCGCCATGCGCCTGCGCGCGATCTGTCGCCGACGGCGGTTGAGGAAATCCTTACACGGGGGGCGCAGCCGCTATCGCTCGAATTGGCTCCTCCAGCGCCCCAACCGGTCGTGTCCAACGCAACTGTACCGTCGCGCACAGCGGCGATCCCGGAGCCACCGGCACCGGCATCCATACCGATGATGGTCGACGCAGCGACACCCACCTTGGGCGCTGCCGCAGAGAGCGTGACGCTCGAGGTACTGCCCTTCGTCAAGCTGCGCAGTGGAGGTCGCATGCGTCGCTTCGAGGTGCTGCCCCGTGGCGCTCCGCGGCTGAACCGCGATCCCGCCGTGCTCGATACGCTCGCCGTGGAGGCGCTCCTCGGGTGGATGGTTGCCCACCGCTCCGACTGGACCCTGGAGCCGACCTGCTTCACGCTGAACCTGTCGATCGCCACGCTGGAGGACGACCGCTTTCTGCGTACACTCGGCGCGCATTTCAGCCGCAGCGCGATTTCACCCGACAGCATCGGCTTCGAGATCGCCGAGCCGCTTTGCACCCAGCGGCGTGCGCAGGTCGAGCGGTTCATCAGCGCCTGCGAGCGTCTCGGCTGCTTTGTGGTGATCGACGGGTTCTCGTTCGATTCGGCCGTGATGCCTCTGCTGCGCTCCAAGGCCGTCCGCCTAGTGAAGATCGATGCGCGCCTCAGTACGGCCGCCCTGAAGGACAAGCTGGCGCAGGCCACGGTCGTGGCGATCGTTCAGGCGGTCAAGGTGCTCGGTATCCACTGTGCCGCGCAGCAGATCGAGACGCAGCAGGTGTTGCGCTGGCTGACGGCCGTCGGCTGCGATTTCGGTCAGGGATCGCTTCTGGCTCGACCGCTGCCCATCGCCCGCCTGGAGGGGCCGACACCCGCCTGAGGCGCAGCGCATCGCGACGCCAGGATAGGGTAAGCTTGCCTCCCTGCCGCGTACCCTGAAAAGCGGGACGTGGTCGGCGCCAAACCATGAAGATCAAGACCGTCATCGTCGACGACGAGGCGCTCTCGAGGCGTGGCATCGAGCGGGCACTGCGCAAGACGCCGGATTTTGAAGTGATCGCAGAGTGCGGCAATGGGCGCGATGCGGTCGGTCTGATCCAGCGGGAGCGACCGGATGCGGTGTTTCTGGATATCCAGATGCCCATGCTGTCCGGTTTCGAAGTGCTCGCGCGTCTGCCGCGCGAGAGCGTGCCACTGGTGGTGTTCGTCACCGCCTTCGACCAGTACGCGCTGCGTGCGTTCGAGGCGCGCGCCCTGGATTATCTGCTGAAGCCTCTCGATGAGCGTCGCGTCGAGATGACGCTGGAGCGTGTGCGGCAGGAAGTGCAAGCGCGGCACGCGGTCGACCAGCGCGACAAGCTGATGGAGGTCGTGGCCGAGATCACCGGCTCGGGCGAGATCGAGCTCGAGACTATTCTCGAGCACGGCAGCACGGCAATCGAACCCAGTCGTCCGCACATCCTGCCGATCCGCCAGGGACGGCGCACCGCCCGGGTGCCTATCGCCTCGATCCAGTGGATCGACGCCGCAGGCGACTACATGTGCGTGCATGCGGAAGGTGATACGCACATTCTGCGGGGTACGATGAAGGAGCTCGAGGAACTACTCGACCCGAGGATGTTCCAGCGCGTGCATCGCTCGACGATCGTCAATCTGCGCTACGTCAAGAGCCTGCGCGCGCACATGAACGGGGAGTACTTTCTGACGCTCGAGGGTGGACAGGAGCTGAAGCTCTCGCGCACCTATCGCGACAAAATCGAGATTTTCCTCGGCAATAGTCCCCTGCAGCGCAGCGCACCTGAATAAAGCTCCGGTCCGGTCCGGCTCAGGATGGACGGGTGCGCTTCGCGCGCCATGATCGGCCGAGCGCCGAATGCAGTCGGCGCCCGAGCGGGCCGCCCGGCTGCACACGCAGGCGGAACGTCACAGTGCGCACGTAATCCGGCACGGTCCACCGGTAGCATGAGCCGGTGTGAAATACGTGGGTATCGCCGCTCTGCAGCCGCCGGCTCGTCCCGGCGATGTCGATCAGTGCGCAGCCCTGCAGGACGTGCACGATCTCTTCGCCCCCGTATTCCCACTGGAAGCGTCCACTGGTGCAGTCCCACATCACCGCACAGGCCGTGCCGTCGCTGCTGGCGGCGAGGGAACGTTCACGAGCGAGCGGGGCACCCTCGAGGACCCAGTTCGCCGGGATTTGGACGGGATGCATTCCGTGCACATCGCCGTGCCCGGGGGCCAGGCCTTCGAGCGAGAGGGTCTCTTCCAGCTGGTCGCGCTCGACGGACTCGTGAACCGTCTTGCCGGATGCTGCCGGTTGTCGCGTTTTACCCAAATGACGTCCTCCAGAACGGCGAGCCGTCGAGGCGTGTGCGCCTTGCGCCACCGGGGCCCCCGGCCGCCAATCCGAGCATACGGGGCGGACTCGGCGCGTTCCGTGAGTTACCGCACACACGATCGCGGCCGGCGAGCCGATTCCGCAGGCATCGGCAGCACGCTACACTGCAGCGAGTGCGGGTCGGAAGCCGACCTGCCGGTGCGGCCACGCCGCACAAGACCGACGAGAAGGGGCGTCGCGATGAACCGAAGCTGGCTGCAGTCCTACCCGCCGGGGGTACCGGCCGAGATCGACCTCAAGCGCCTCAGTTCGCTCGCGGAACTCGTGGAGCACGCCTGCACCGCATACCGGAACATGGCGGCGTTCGAGCAATTCCACACGGTGATCACCTATGGACAGCTCGATGAGATGACCCAGGCATTTGCGGCCTGGCTGCAATCCGTCGGGCTCAGCAAGGGCGATCGGATCGCCATCATGCTGCCTAATTGCCTGCAATACCCGGTCGTGCTGTTCGGAGCACTGCGCGCCGGGCTCGTAGTCGTCAACACCAATCCGCTCTACACCGCACGGGAGCTGGCACATCAGCTGGAGGATTCCGGCGCCCTTGCGATCGTGGTGCTGGAGAATTTCGCCCACGTCGTCGAGGAGGTGGCGTCGCACAGCGGTCTCAAGCACGTTCTCGTGACAGCCGTCGGTGACTTCCTGCCGGCACCCAAATCGTGGATCGTCAACTACGTGGTGCGTCATCGTCGCAAGCAGGTGCCGCCGTGGCACATTCCCCAGGCGACATCGCTCCGTGCCGCGGTGCGGGCCGGACGGGGCATGCGCTGGCGGCCCGAGCCGCTTGGCGGTGATGATCTGGCCTTTCTGCAGTACACCGGTGGTACGACCGGTGTCGCCAAGGGAGCCATGCTGACGCACGGCAATCTCACTGCCAACATTCTGCAGGCGATGGCATGGCTCGACGGCTATTTCTCGGCCGAGCCGGGCACATTGATTACCGCGATTCCGCTTTACCACGTGTTCGCGCTGACGGCAAACTGCCTGCTGTTTGCCTACCTGGGGTGGAAGAACGTGCTGATCATCAATGCACGCGATTTTCCGCAGCTGGTGGCTGAAATGAAGCGACAGCCATTCCAGTTCTTCAGCGGAGTAAACACCCTCTTCAATGCGCTACTTCACACCCCGGGATTTGCCGACGTCGATTTCAGCCACTTGAGGATCACCCTCGGCGGCGGTATGGCGGTGCAGGCGGCGGTTGCTCAGCGTTGGAAGGAAGTTACCGGCAAGATACTGACGCAGGCTTGGGGTCTTACCGAGACATCGCCCGCGATCACCATCAATCCCATTGGTGATGATTTCAACGGTGCGGTGGGTCTGCCCATTCCTTCGACGGACGTGACGGTCAAGGACGACGCAGGGAATGATCTACCAAACGGACAACCTGGCGAGGTCTGTGTGCGCGGCCCTCAAGTGATGCGTGGATACTGGAATCGACCGGATGAAACCACCAAGGTTATGCTGCCGGATGGCTGGCTGCGCACCGGGGATATCGGCTATATCGATCAGCGGGGCTACGTGTACCTGCAGGATCGCAAGAAGGACATGATCCTGGTGTCGGGCTTCAACGTGTATCCGAATGAGGTCGAGGAAGTGGCGGTGATGCACCCCGGGGTGCTCGAAGCTGCCGCGATCGCCCAGCCCGACGAGCATTCCGGGGAAGTCGTCGCACTGTTCGTGGTGCTAAAGAATCCGTCCGTAACGGCGCAGGACATCATCGATCACTGTCGCCAGTCCCTGGCCGCATACAAGGTTCCTCGGCACGTCTACTTCCG
>JAJXWE010000106.1 GCA_021781775.1 Pseudomonadota bacterium
GAGATTCGCCGTTCCGTGGCGGCCGGCGCCACCGAGATCGACGTCGTGATCAGCCGCCGGCACGCGCTCACGTCCGACTGGCGGGCGCTCTACGATGAGATTCGCGCATTCCGCCAGGCCTGTGGCTCGGTGCACATGAAGACCATCCTCGGCACCGGTCAGCTCGGCTCGCTCGGCACGGTGGCCAAGGCCTCGCTCGTTGCCCTCATGGCGGGCTCGGATTTCATCAAGACCTCCACCGGCATGGAACCGGTGAACGCAACGCTGCCGGTGAGTCTGGTGATGCTACGCATGATCCGCGAGTTCGCCGAGCGGACCGGGCAGGCGGCGGGCTTCAAACCGGCCGGCGGCATTTCCACCGCCAAGACAGCGCTTGCCTACCTGATGCTCGTCAAGGAGGAGTTGGGCGATGCGTGGCTGACGAGCGAGCGGTTTCGCTTCGGCGCCTCGCGTCTGCTCGGCGACATCGAGCGGCAGATCGAGCATCAGGTCACGGGCCGCTACTCCGCTGCCCACCGTCATCCCATGGGCTAGGCGCACGCAAGCGGGAGTTCGAACCGATCATCATGAGCAGCGTCCCGGAGATCTTCGACACGCTCAGCTACGGACCGGCACCCGAGGAAGCCGGCGCGGTACGCGCATGGCTCGCGGCGCGCGCCGATGGATTCCGACTGTTCATCGGCGGGCAGTGGCAGGCCTCGCACGAGGCCAACACACCGATTCCGAGCATCAATCCGGCCACCGGCGAGGTGCTCGCGAGTCTCACGCAGAGCTGCGCGGCGGATCTCGACGATGCGGTGGCCAGCGCCCAGGCGGCCTTCCCGGCGTGGGCCAAGTCCCCGGGCAAGCGCTCGCGCGTGCTCTATGCGCTCGGCCGCCTGCTGCAGAAGCACAGCCGGTTCTTCGCCGTGCTCGAGTCGCTCGACAACGGCAAGCCGATCCGCGAGACCCGCGATCTGGACGTGCCGCTGGCGGCGCGCCATTTCACCTATCACGCCGGATGGGCGCAGCTCGCGGCACGGGAGTTCCCGGATCACGAGCCGCTCGGAGTGGTCGGCCAGATCATTCCGTGGAATTTTCCCCTGCTGATGCTGGCCTGGAAGATCGCGCCGGCACTCGCCGCGGGCAACTGCGTGGTGCTCAAGCCTGCCGAGGACACCAGCCTCACGGCACTGTTCTTCGCGGGGCTCTGCGCCGATGCCGGCGTGCCGCCGGGCGTGATCAACATTCTCACCGGCGATGGCCGGGTCGGCGAGCTGATCGTGTCTCATCCGGGCATCGCGAAGATCGCCTTCACTGGCTCGACCGAGGTCGGCAAGCTCATCCGCCGCCGCACGGCGGGCTCGGGCAAGTCCCTGACGCTCGAGCTCGGGGGCAAATCACCGTTCGTCGTGCTCGCGGATGCGGATCTCGATGCGGCAGTCGAGGGCCTGGTCGACGCCATCTGGTTCAATCAGGGTCAGGTGTGTTGCGCCGGGTCGCGCCTGATCGTCGAGGAGGGCGTGCTGCCGGGGCTGGTGCAGAAGATCAAGACCCGTCTCGGCCGCATGCGCTTGGGCGATCCGCTCGACAAGGCGATCGACATGGGCGCGCTCATCTCCCCGGCACACTGCTCGCGCGTGCAGCGCTTCGTCGAACAGGCGCGCAGCGAGGGCGCCACCGTGTGGCAGCCGGCGGTCGCTGTGCCGCAGCGCGGGGCGTTCTACCCGCCGACGCTGCTGACCGAGGTTTCACCGGCGAACGTCGTCTGGCGGGAGGAAGTGTTCGGTCCGGTGCTGGCGGCGACCAGCTTCCGCACGCTGGCCGAGGCAGTTGAGCTCGCGAACAACACCCGTTACGGGCTTGCCGCGACGCTCTACACAGAGAACATCAATCGCGCGCTCGAGCTCGCCGCAAAACTCAAGGCGGGCGTGGTCTGGATCAATACCACCAACCAGCTGGATGCGGCCTGCGGCTTCGGCGGCATCCGCGAGAGCGGCTTCGGCCGCGAGGGCGGGCTCGAGGGCATGCTCGATTATCTGCGCGAGCGCGACGCCTGGCTCGCCGAGCCGCCCGTGGGCCATTCGGCGGCCGCTGATCCCGGCACGCAACTCGACCGGGCGCTCGTCACGGCGTCCGCCGGCACGGAGCCGCCGCCGGAGCACATCGATCGCACGCGCAAGCACTACATCGGCGGCAAACAGTGCCGGGCGGATGGCGGGCAGTCGCAGCCGGTCTTCGCGGCCGAGGGGCGCCTGGCCGGCTGGGTGGCGCGCGGCAACCGCAAGGACATCCGCGATGCGGTTGAGGCGGCCGCGCGGGCCGAGCGCTGGGCGGACTCGACCGCACACCTGCGCAGCCAGATCCTGTTCTACATCGCCGAGAACCTCACGCTGCGGCGCACCGAGTTCGCCGCGAACCTGCGTCGCCTGACCGGCCGCAAGATCGGAGCGTGCCGCCTGGAGGTGGATGCCTCGATCGCGCGCCTGTTCGCCTATGGTGGCTGGGCCGACAAATACGATGGTCTCGTGCACACCCCGCCGGTGCGCAGTATCGCCCTCGCGGTGCCCGAGCCGATTGGTGTGATCGGCGTCGTTTGTCCGGACGAGGCGCCGCTGCTGGGCTTCGTCTCGCTGCTCGCGCCGGTGATTGCCATGGGCAATCGCTGCGTGATCATTCCGTCCGAGCGCATGCCGCTGCCGGCGCTCGACCTGTGCCAGGTTCTCGAAACCTCCGATGTGCCGGGTGGCGTGGTGAACATCGTCACCGGCGAGCGCGATGCACTGACCGCAACGCTGGCCACACACGATCAGGTGGATTGCCTGTGGTACTTCGGGACCGCTGAGGGCAGCCGGCGGGTGGAGGAGTGGGCGGCCGAGACAATCAAGCGGACCTGGGTGAACGGTGGACGGCGCCGCGACTGGCTGTCGGCGCAGCGCGGCGAGGGCCGGGTGTTCCTGCGCCAGGCCACGCAGATCAAGAACATCTGGCTGCCGTACGGCGACTCGGCATGAGCCGGGCGCCTCGGCATCAGGACGTGCACGCGCACGGTCGATGGGGTGATGCGACATGCTGGGTTACGGGGATGTGCACACGAGAGGTCGTTCGCTGTGGTGCCTGTGCAACGAGCTGGTCTCGAACCGCCGCCCGGCGGTTGACAGGGGAACGTCTCGAGTATATCGTTTTACGTAGTCCGTTAAACGTTTTAGCCAAGAAATACAAGGTTTTTCCGCAGGACTCCCAGGGTCCACGGCGAGTCTCCCGCGCAGGGGTGCTTGAGTGCTGAACGCAAGAACGCCGCCACTACCACGCACACCGGGCGCGCCTTGGGCGACATTTGTTGTTGCGTAGACGAAACATCATGCTGTCACGCAACTGCAATCACAGGCGATTAGCATGACGTGTCCAAGCAACACTATCCGGGTCGGACGATCGGCGCATATCACTGGCCGGCCGGACGCACGCCGTCGTAATCAACACACGACCGTATTGTGATCAGGTTAGGAGAGTCCGCAATGTCCATTGAGATCCGTAAGGTGGTTCGACACATCCTTGCCCCGCTGGCGGCGGTTGTCCCTTGCATGGCGCTGCTGGCCGCCGCGCCTGCTGTCGCTGCCCCGCAGAGCGCGAGTCAGAGCGATTCACAGACCAAGGCGCCGTCGGACTCGCTGAAGAAAGTGGTGATCGTGGCGACCGAACAAGCTGTCGCCACGGTGAGTCCCACCAAGTTTGAGCACGTCAGTCCGGCGGTGAGTGTCGTGAGCGTGCTGAACAACGTCCCGGGATTTAACTCACGGGCACTGGGAGTCGGCGGCTTCGTCGTCAGCGACACTGCCTTTACGCTCGACGGATTCAAGAGCGATGAGCTCGGCAGCAGCTTCGATGGCGTGCCGGATCTCAATACGTTCCTGGGCGGCTTGTACGGCCAGGGCGACCAGCCCATCGGGCAGCCGCTCGTTGCGATGGATCTCGCCGGAGCGAACGTTTACAGCGGCGCGAGCACGCAGTCGCAGTCCTCGATCGACAACCTCGGCGGCACTATCGCGTTCCAGCCGGCCTTGCCGACGCAGAACTTTCACGTCGATGTGATCGGGACCGGCGGCGAATACGACGGTGGCGGTTCCGAGAGCCAAGGGGTTCTGGCGGTCAATTCCGGTGCCATCAGCGCTCTCGGGGGGCTGAATGTCTTGGCGAAGTTCGGGCACACGCTGCTCCATGGTCCCTGGGACAACGTCGTTGAGCGGTTGAATTCATTCTATCTGGCGGCCGTACAGCCGACGTCGTCGGGGCAGGTCAGACTGGTCGTGGCCGTGAACAATGCCAATGGCCAGCCGCCGAACGAGGTTCCCGGAGCGATCCTCGCGCAGAAGGGCAACTACTACAACTGGCCGCAGAATGTCGCCTATACCAATCAGGCAACAAACAATACATTCGTGGCCCTGACCATGAAGTCGCTGTTGAACCGCTACGTAATCGGTGAAGCCAAGGCGTTCTACGTTGCTTCGAGCAACAACCGCACGGCCTGGTCGAACCCGATATACAACAATCAGTACGGTGGATATTCCTATGATTTGACCGATACGCTGAAGAGTTGTTTGGCTCTCAATGGCTATAACTCGCCCGTTCCAGTGCCGGGACAGCCGTTCGCAGAGCAATATGACTGCGCGACGGCGCAGTCGATGTTTGGCGCACCCGCCGCCGGTGCGAAAGCTGAACCCGGGACAGCCTACCAACACTACATTCAGAACTACGCCGAGTGGGGCGCAATGGGTGATCTGACCATCCTCCTGCCGCACAACACGGTCCGGACGGGATTGATGGGCATTCAGGCGCCGATGCTGTCGGAAGAATCGTGGTTCGGAAAATGGCCGGCACCCATCGGCACTTCTGGCTATAACATGGCGTGGCTCGAGCACGACGGACAGACATGGGTTCGGGCCTATGTCGAAGACAACATCTCGTTGCTGAATCACAGACTCCATATTTACCCGGGCGTCACGTACTACCGCCTGGCGATGTTCGCGAACGACGATCAGGGGTATTACTACACTTATTCCGGCGAAGTATCTGAGACGTACAAGTGGGCTCAGGAGTCTCTCGGCGTGAACTATGCATTCACACACGAGCTGAATGCCTACGTGAATTGGGGCACGTCCACTAAGCCGCCCAACATCAGTGCGTTGTACGGCAACATCGGTTCGACCCCGACTCCGGTGCCGCCGAATGTGGTGCCTGAGAAGGTCGACAACATTGACGCAGGCGTTCGGTTCAATAACGGCCTCTACAACTGGGAGGTGGCGTTCTTCAATCGCAACTTCCAAAACATCTTCAGCTCGAACTACAGCGACATTACCGGCATCACTACGACGAAGAATGCCGGAGCTGCGCTTTTCAGGGGCTTTACGCTCAAAGGCGGAGTGGTGCTGCCGTATGACCTGCAGCTGACGGGGAATCTTGGCTACACCAGCGCGAAGTACACCAAGAATTTCACGGACGTCAACGGCATTTCGTTCCTCGACGGTATGCCACGACCGAACATTCCGGAAGAGACGGCCAACCTTGGTCTCGATTACAGCCATGGTCCGTGGTACGGCAGCCTCGCCTACCACTTCACGGGTTCGGAGTACGTCGCAAGCTACGAGAACGGAACGACCTGCTATCCTTCCGCGCCCAACGCCCCGGGATACTGCAAGACCAACTATAAGCTGCCGGGCTATGGCACAGTGGACCTGTACGGATCCTACCTCTGGATCGTGCACAACAGCACGCTGAAGTCCGTGAAGATTGATCTGCACGTCGACAATCTTCTGAATAAGCAGTCGCCGTTCTACTCGGAGGGCTTGGATCAGAGTTCGACGCCGAACTTCATCTGGACGATTTACAGCCTGCCGATGTTCGTCGGACTGACGGTAAGCGCGAAGTTCTTCTAACGCGGGAGGAAGGCGGTTGAAGTCACGGAGCGAACGTTCGCGCCGCGTGCCCGCCGGCGTGTTTCTGGCCGCGGCCGTCCTTGCGGGGTCGGTCGCGGCCAGGGCGACGCAGGCTCCAGGGACGGAGCCGGCACACGGCCGCGGAGACGGCCTTGCAGCGGTGACCCACGTCATCGCGACTGGCCGCCGCATCACCCCGGTCGGCCGGCTCTCCGGGACCGCGAATTTCCCCACCAGTGTCGTGCTGTCGCACGGGTGGGCATTCGTCCTGGCCAATGGGGCGACGCACACGCAATCGGTGGCCCGCTACGACGCGGTGACGCTCCGGCCGCAGGGACGGGTGCTGGGCTACCGCGCCGCTGCGCCGCGCGGCGTGGCGGATAACGGACTCGCCATTCCGCGCGAGGATTTTTTCCAGGGACTCGCTGCCGGCCGCGAGGGCATGCTCTACGCCGCGGG
>JAJXWE010000107.1 GCA_021781775.1 Pseudomonadota bacterium
ATCCTCCCGCGCTTCGACCTGCCCGAGGTGCACACGGCGCTGCAGCGACTGCTGCGCGACCCGAACAAGCTGATCCGCGGCGCGGTGCTCTCGGCGCTGCAGCGCATGGACGGACAGATCGATGTCGAGCGGGTCTGCGAGCTGCTGAAGGACCCGGAAATCGATGTGCAGAACCGCGCCATCGACGTGGTGATCAAGGCGAATCACCCCGAGACCATCCGCCACCTGATCGCGGTGTTGAAGGACGAGAACGAGAACGCCCGGCGCGCGGCCGTCGAGGTGCTCAACGAGGTCGGTGATGCCAAGTCGGTCAAGCACCTGCTGGAGGCGCTGAAGGACAGCGACTGGTGGGTGCGCTCGCGCGCGGCCGATGCGCTCGGGCGGATCGGCGGACCGCGCGTCATCGACGCGGTGCTGCAGCTGGTTCGGGACAAGGACGAGGACATCCGCCGCTCGGCCATCGAGATCCTCAACCAGACCAAGGATCCGCGGGCGGTGGATTCGCTGATCCAGGCGACGCGCGATCCGGACTGGTGGGTCAGCGAGCGGGCGGTCGACGCGCTGGCGGAAATTGGCAGCAAGCGCGCCGTGCCGCGGCTGCTCGAGATGCTCCAGGGCGGCAATGCCAAGATCCTGCCGGTGGTGGTACGCGCCCTGGGCAAGCTCGGCGACGGACAGGTCACCGGCACGCTCGTGCCGCTGCTCTCGCGCCCCGAGCGCGAGGTGCGCATCGAGGCGATGCAGGCCCTGGCGCACATCGCCGATCCGGCGAGCGCCGACGTGCTGCGCACGCAGCTGAAGAGCCAGGCAAGCGGTACCGACCAGACCATCGCCCGCGCCGCGGAAGCGGCGCTCGCCGACCTGGAGCGACGCCTCACCGGCGCCACCGCGGCGACCTCGCTCGGCTCGACCCAGCCGCAACCGCCGCCGGAGGCCGCGCCGGAGCCGCCCGAAGCGCCGCCCGCCGCACGCCCGGCGGTCGAGCGGCTGGACATCCAGACGCTGCGCACCGGCGATGTCCTCGAGGGCCGCTACAAGTACCTCGAGCGCATCGGCCGCGGCGCCTTCGGCACCGTGCTGCTGATGGAGGACACGGTCGTCGACGAGCGGCTGATCCTGAAGTTCCTCAACCCGAACGTCGCGACGGACGAAGAAGTGATGAAGCGCTTCGTCCACGAGTTGCGCTACTCGCGCAAGATCACGCACCACAACGTGATCCGTATCTACGACTTCCTCTACATCCAGGGCAACTACGCCATCTCCATGGAGTACTTCCCCTCGCACACCCTGTCGGGCGAGATCGTGGGGGAAAAGCCGCTCGAGCTGAAGCGGGCGCTGCAGTTCGGCATCGACATCTGCACCGGCATGGCGGTGGCGCACCTGGCCGGCATCGTGCACCGCGACCTGAAGCCGGCCAACGTGCTGATCAACCACGAGGGGCTGCTCAAGATTGTGGATTTCGGCGTCGCCGCGGCGCAGCGCGAGACCGAGACACAGCTGACGCGCACCGGCTACGTGATCGGCTCGCCGAAGTACATGGCACCGGAGCAGATCCTCGGTAAGCGCGTCGATGAGCGTGCCGACATCTACGCCCTCGGGGTGATTCTCTACGAGATGGTGACCGGCAGCCCGCCGTACTCGCGCGGCGATCACATGTCGGTGATGTACCAGCACGTGCAGGGCAAGGCGCGTGCACCGGCGGAGCTGAACCCGGCACTGCCGGCCGGGCTGTCCGAGACGGTGATGCGCGCCATGGCGGTGGACAAGAACAAGCGGTTCCAGACCATGGACGAGGTGCGCGCCGCGCTGGAGAAATTCCTCTAGCCACCGCCGATCAGCCGCTGCGGCGCCGCCAGCAGCGTGCAGCAGCTCAAGGTTTCATGTTCATGCGGTTGATTTTCCGCAGGAAGAGGCGCGAAAGTAGCGCCTTCGGACCGGCCGGGGACCCCGAGGGCGGGCGGCGCCCCGCGGGTCCTGTCGGCCGCGTCCCCGGGGAGAGCCGCGGACGATGCCGGGATACCCCGTAAGAGTCGGCTCAGGAGACTGTGAGTATCAACAGTGAGGTCAAATCCGCAGCGCCGCGACGGCGCGCGCGTGCCGGCCGGCCGGCCGCGCGGCGGGCCACGGACCCCTGCGCTTGCGAGGAGACCGCCTGATGGCTCGCATTGACGCCTTCCTGAAGCTCGGCGTGCAACAGGGCTGCTCGGACGTGCACCTGGCCGTCGGCGTACCGCCCATGCTGCGCATGCAGGGCGATCTGATGCCCATCAAGTTCCGCGACCTGCGCGGCTCGGAGCTCGAGGGCTACATCACCGAGATCCTCACGCCCTCGCAGACGGACCGCTTCAACGCCGGAAACGACCTCGACTTCTCGTACGTTTCCGCCGAGGGCGGGCGGTTCCGCGTCAACGTCTTTCGCAAGGACACCGGCATCGGGGCGACCTTCCGCACCATCCCCTCCGCGGTGCCCTCGCTCTCGACCATGGGCCTGCCAGCGGTGCTGGCCAAACTCTGCGATCACCACCAGGGCATGATCCTGGTGACCGGCGCCACCGGCACCGGCAAGTCGACCACGCTCGCGGCGATGATCGACCTGATCAACCAGACGCGCAAACTCAACATCATCACTCTCGAGGATCCGATCGAGGTAGTGCACCGCAGCAAGATGAGCCAGGTCATCCAGCGCGAACTCGGCACGCACATCCCGAGCTTCGCCGAGGGCGTGCGCGCGGCGATGCGCGAGGACCCCGACGTGATCCTGGTCGGCGAAATGCGCGACGCCGAGACGATTTCCATGGCGATGACCGCCGCGGAAACCGGCCACCTCGTACTCGGCACGCTGCACACGACGAGCGCGGTCAAGACCGTCGACCGCATCGTCGATGCGCTGCCGGTGGAGCAGCGCGAGCAGACCAAGAGCTTCCTCGCCCAGAGCCTGCTCGCCGTGGTCACCCAGATCCTGGTGAAGACGCCCGATGGGCGAGGCCGGCGGCCGGTCTGCGAGGTCATGATCATGACCCGCGCGATCGCCAAGCTCATCCAGACCGAGCAGACCTTCCAGATCCCCAGCCTCGTGCAGACCGGGCGCGACCTCGGCATGCAGCAGCTCGACCAGGCGCTGCTCGCCGCCGTCAACGCGCGCGAGATCGATCCGGACGAGGCCTACGTGTACGCCACCGACAAGCGGCCGTTCCAGAAGCTCGTGAGCGACACGAACCTGCTGCCCAAGACGGACCTCGCCGGGGCCTGAGGAGTCGAACGCCGTGGCCGAAATCGACTCGCTGCTGATCGAGCTCCTGCAGAAGCGCGGCTCGGACCTGCATTTCTTCGCCGGCGAGCCACCGCGCATCCGCCTGTACGGCGAGCTGATGCCGCTGCGCAACGAGACGCTCGCCCCCGAGGCGGTCAAGCAGGTTCTCTACGAGATCATGCCGAAGCTTGCCCAGGAGCGCTTCGAGGCGCACGACGGGGCGGACTTCGCCTACACCATCCCGGAGCGCGGTCGCTTCCGCGTGAACGTGCTGCGCCAGCTGAACGGCATGGGAGCGGTGCTACGCGCCATTCCCTCCAGGGCGCTCACGCTCGAGGAGCTCGACATGCCGGCCGCGGTGACCCAGCTGTGCCGGGCGAACAATGGCCTGGTCCTGGTCACCGGCAAGACCGGCTCGGGCAAGTCGACCACGCTCGCGGCCATGATCGACGACATCAACACGCGCGAGAAGGGTCACATCCTCACCATCGAGGACCCGATCGAGTTCGTGCACCAGCGCAAGAGCTGCCTGATCAGCCAGCGCGAGATCGGCGTGCACAGCTCGAGCTTCGCCGCGGCGCTGCATTCCGCGCTGCGCGAGGATCCCGACGTCATCCTGGTCGGCGAACTGCGCGACCTGGAGACCATGAGCATCGCGGTGACCGCGGCCGAGACCGGCATCCTGGTGATGGGCACGCTGCACACCAACGGGGCGGCCCAGACCGTCGACCGCATGGTCAATGTGTTCCCGTCCGACAAGCAATCGCACGTGCGCGCCATGCTGTCCACCTCGCTGCGCGGGGTGGTCTCGCAGCAGCTGCTGCAGAAGGCCGACCGCCAGGGCCGGGTGGCGGCGCTCGAGATCCTGATCAACACTCCGGCGGCGGCGAGCCTGATCCGCCAGGGCAAGCTCGATCAGCTGGAGAACACCATGCAGGCCGGCGCCCAGTTCGGCATGCGCACCATGGACTCGGCGATTCAACAGCTGCTCGAGCAGCGGCTGATCAGCCCGCGCGAGGCCTACAATAAGGCCATCAACAAGTCGCGCTTCGAGGCTCTGAAGGACACCGGCTGAGACCCGCGGGGGTGTCTCGGCCGGTCCGCTCCCGGTAGACTTGCCGGATGAGCGAGACATTCTTCGTCACCACCGCCCTGCCCTACGCCAACGGCCCGTTCCACATCGGGCACATCATGGAGTACATCCAGGCCGACATCTGGGTGCGCTTCGAGCGTATGCAGGGCAGGCAGGTGCATTTCGTCGGCGCCGACGATGCGCACGGCGCGCCGATCATGCTCAAGGCCGAAGCCGAGCACGTGAGCCCCGAGGCGCTCGTGGCGCAGGTGGCTGCCGGCCGAGCGCGCTACCTCGACGGCTTTCACATCGCCTTCGATCACTGGCACTCGACCCACTCCCCCGAGAATACCGCGCTCTCGCAGGACATCTACCGGCGGCTGCGAGCGGCCGGCCTGATCTACGCCCGGCCCGTCGAGCAGTTCTTCGATCCGCTCAAGGGCATGTTCCTGGCCGACCGCTACGTCAAGGGCGAGTGCCCCAAGTGCCACGCCAAGGACCAGTACGGGGACGCCTGCGAGGTCTGCGGCAGCGTGTATGCGCCGACCGAGCTGATCGAGCCGTACTCGGCGCTCACCGGCGCCCGGCCGGTGCTGAAGACCTCGGATCACTTCTTCTTCAAACTCTCCGACCCGCGCTGCGTAGATTTCCTGCAGGAGTGGCTCGGAACCACCGGCCACGTGCAGCCGCAGGTCGCCAACAAGGCGCGCGAGTGGCTCGCGGGCGAGGGCGAGCAGGCGCTCGCAGACTGGGACATCTCGCGCGATGCGCCCTACTTTGGCATACCGATCCCGGATGCGCCCGGCAAGTTCTTCTACGTCTGGCTGGATGCGCCGATCGGCTATCTCGCCGCGCTGAAGAGCTACTTCGAGAGCGGCAAGGCACGCGCGCGCGGCGAGACGCGCACGTTCGAGGCCTTCCTCGCCGCCCCCGATACGCGCCAGGTGCACTTCATCGGCAAGGACATCATCTACTTCCACACGCTGTTCTGGCCTGCCATGCTGCACTTTGCGGGTGCCCCGTTCCGGGCTCCCGACAATGTGCACGTGCACGGCTTCATCACCGTGTCGGGCGAGAAGATGTCCAAGTCGCGCGGCACCGGCATCAGTCCGCTGCGCTATCTCGAACTCGGCATGAACCCCGAGTGGCTGCGCTACTACATCGCCGCCAAACTCAATGCCAACGTCGAGGACCTGGACTTCAATCCCGCGGACTTCGCCGCGCGGGTCAACAGCGATCTGATCGGCAAGTACGTCAACATCGCGAGCCGCGCGGCCAATTTCATCACGCGCCACTTCGGCGGCGCGCTCGATTACCCGCAGGGCACCACGACGCTCACGGAACGCGCGGGCGAGGTGCTCGAGCGGGTCCGCGCCAGTTACGGCGCGCGCGAATTCGGCCGCGCGATGCGCGAGATCATGGCGTTCGCCGACCGGGTGAACCAGGAATTCGATGCACGCGAGCCGTGGGTGCTCGCCAAGGACCCCGCCCGGCGCGGGGCGCTGCAGGACAGCTGCGCGCAGGCGCTCTACGGCTTCAAGACCCTCACCTGCCTGCTTGCCCCGGTTCTGCCGGCCGTGGCCGAGCGCGTGGCGCGCGAGCTGTTCGGGCTCGAGCGCCCGCTCAGCTTCGCCGATGCGCTCGAACCGCCGCGGCACATCAATCCCTACCAGCATCTCATGACGCGCGTCGATCCGAAGCAGCTCGAGGCGCTGCTCGAGCCGCCCGCCCCGCCGGCGGCGCAGGTCGCGCCCGCCAGAACCCCCGCCGAGCCGCCGGCTCCGGCGAGCGCCGCGACCGGCGCACCGATCTCGATCGAGGCGTTCAAGCAGATCGACCTGCGCGTGGCGCGCATCGCGGCGGCCGAGGTCGTGGTCGGCGCCGACAAGCTGCTCAAACTCACGCTCGATCTCGGCGGCGAGACCCGTACCGTGTTCGCCGGCATCAAGTTCGCCTACGATCCGGCCGTCCTCGTCGGGCGCCTGACCGTGATGGTGGCGAACCTCGCGCCGCGCAAGAT